>NZ_CP042913.1:0-6280 GCF_008065115.1 Bythopirellula goksoeyrii
ATGCAGGTCGACGAAGTATTGCGAATCGATTTGCCGCCAGCTGATCTGGGGACAGGAAGCCCACATGGCGATTCCTTTGCAGCCGGTTCGGGCGCAGAGTTGAACTGCTTCGTCGCCGGTCCGGAGAATCGCTTGCCGATTCGGGCGTTGGAACATCTGCTCACCGCAGAGCCAGATGGCGACAACAAAAAATGGCAGTCCCCTGGCTGGATCTCTCCGCTGATGCTCATTGGGCCGGCGGGAAGTGGCAAGACTCTATTGGTCCAAGGCATCGTTCGTCGCTGGTTTCCTGCACTGGGCGACGAGGGTGTTGCGTACTTCACTGCCATCGATTTTTCACGTGGGCTACAAACCTCACGTAGCGAAGGGACGCTTCCTGAGTTCCGAGAGCTGCTGCGAAAGCTCCGACTTCTGGTGATCGAAGATCTGCACAAATTGCCTCCATCTCTGACTATCCAGCGAGAATTGCGTGATCTGCTGGATCGTTGTGAAGAGAGGGATGCGACCGTGATTTGCACTTCCCGGATGGCGCCGACAACCCAGCAGCAACTCGAAGCAGGCTTGCGCGATCGACTTAGCGGCTCGTTGATGCTATGGCTCAACCATCCTGGTGCTGCCGCCCGGCTCGAGCTATTGAAGCTGGTTGCCGTGGAACGAGAAACTCCGATCGACGACCGTCAGCTTCGTACCTTGGCAGAATCGGCCAGTGGACCCGCCTGCCAGATAGTGCGAGGCTTGCGGGAATGGGAAATTGCCGTGGAGGTTGGATCGAATCCCGGCGAATATAGGACTGGACTTTCAGCGAAAGAAGTCATTGCCGTGGTGGCACGTTACTTTGGTCTAACTCAAGCGGCATTGAAAGGCCCTGCACGACGGAAAACCCTGGTTTTTGCCCGTAGTATCGCGGTCTATCTGCTGCGTACGCTTACTTCAGTCAGTTACGCCGAGATCGGGCGAGCTTTGGGAAATCGCGATCACAGCACGGTTATGCATGCGATGACTTCGATCCAGCAGTCGTTGCCAAGTGATTGTCAGACACAGAAAACATTGGAGGACTTACGCCGAATCCTGCTCGCTGTTTGAACAAGAAAGAATATTTGAACTGCGATGTTCAAATGGCCCTAATAACACACAACTGGTGGAAAACCTGGCGACAACTTGTTGATAGAGCCTTCTAACTTTTCGCTTTTGTATCATTGCGGAAGCACTGAGTTGTTTTCTTTCTAGTTGTGAACTATTGCTGAACCCTTTACGGACAACAAGACAACAAGTTATCCCCCATATGAAATATCAAAATACCTTAGATATTCAGCGATAATTCTCTGGTGGCACCATGTTATTGACACATATAACGCATACATTACTACTGCTACTAACTTTTAAATAAATAGTAAGACAAATTACATTCAGGAGGTTTGCAGTGAGCACTGTCCTAGAAAGTTCGTCTCAAGTGGAATCTCCGCATAGGAGCGGAAAGGGTGATAGTTCGATGAAAATATCTTGCGATCGCGAGCAACTGTTGCACGCTTTTCAGACTGTTGCTTCGGTGGCCCCGAGTCGGAGTCCCAAGCCAATTTTACAGAATGTCAAACTCGAAGCCTCGGCGGAAAAAGTAACGCTCCTGGCGACGGACCTGGAAGTCGGAATTCGGCATGATGTGGAGGGAGTTGATATTCAAACTTCAGGAGACGCTGTGTTATCGGTTGCACGGTTTGGATCCATTCTGCGTGAAAGCACGGATCAAACTTTGCACCTGGAATGCGATAGCACAGGTATCACGATCCGGGGTGAACGGAGCCAGTTTCGTCTGCCAGCTGAGAATCCCGCCGAGTTTCCACAGGTCACTAAGTTTGAGCAGGAGAGCTACTACGAAGTTCCCGCAAGGCTGTTGCGAGAATTGATTCGTCGCACGGTGTTCGCCACGGACAATGAGAGCAGCCGCTATGCATTGGGAGGCGTGAAGCTGGAATTCGAAGAGGCCGCGCTGACAGCCATTGGCACCGATGGCCGGCGACTCGCCAAGATGACTGGCCCTGTGGTGAAGCATGGCCAACCGCAGGACTCAGATCAGACGACGATTGTGCCAACCCGAGCGATGAGCCTCATCGAGCGAGCAGTGGCCCCCAGCGACAGCGAAGTGCAGGTGGCAGTGAAGGGCAACGAGTTCTTGGTACACAGTTCGCGAGCAACGATTTCTGCACGTCTATTGGAAGGACGTTTTCCGGATTGGAGAAAGGTATTTCCTGAAGGGGGAACCTCGACGGGAATTGAACTCGCCGTGGGGGCTACACTCTCGGCAGTGCGACAGGCAGCTATTGTTACCAGCGAGGAAAGTCGAGGTGTTGATTTCACCTTCGGTGATGGGATGCTCGTGCTATCGGGACGGGCTGCTGAAGTGGGCCAGTCGCGGATTGAGCTCCCCATTGGCTACGATGGACAGGAACTGACCGTAACTCTCGACCCGCGATTTGCGACCGATTTTCTGAAGGTACTCGACGCGGAGAAAACCTTTACATTTGAAGCGAAAGACTCAGAGAGTGCGGCTGTCTGCAAAACGGACGATGGCTACGGTTATGTGATCATGCCCCTTTCTCGAGATCGTTGAGTCCTGGTCTAAATGAATCAGCCAGAAACCAACGCGATTGCAAACCAAGGGGAGGACTCTCAAGCCCTCGGTGATGCCTGGAAAGATTTTGAAACGCGTAGCACCGCGGAGCGGAAGAGGCACTATGCGAGTAGCCCTCGGAAAATCGGTAGTTTACTTGCCGACTTGGTGAGGAGTCGAGGATACGCCCAGATTTCTGTGTCGGAGATTCAAGAGAAAGCCTGGCAAACAGTCGTGGGTACGGAACTCGCGACTGTCACTCAGTTCGCCAAATTAAGTCGGGGGACGATGCAGGTGGTGGTGGCCAATTCGCTGGTGATGCAGGAACTAACGTTCCGCAAGGAACAACTCTTGGCGGGTTTGCAAACGGCACTTCCGGATGCGGGGGTGAAGCAATTACGGTTCAAAGTAGGAAGAGTAACACACAGATCAGAACCCTAGTTCGATCAATTGATTTCCGGCGATCGATTTTAAAATCACTCAACGGAATTTTCTAACAAAACGAATACGAGACAGATGTCAAACGAAGAACCTAGTCAAAAGAAAAAAGCCAACGCTGAATACAGCCAATCCGATCTCGAACATTTGAGCGATCTGGAGCATGTCCGCGAGCGGCCTAGCATGTACATCGGCGATACATCCGGTCGTGGTCTGCATCACCTCGTCTATGAGGTGGTAGACAATTCGATCGACGAAGCGATGGCCAACTACGCCACCGAAGTAAGAGTGTTTATCAATCCGGATGGTTCGGTCTCGGTGGAAGACGACGGCCGTGGAATTCCGGTAGAAAAGCACGACCAACTCTCCGAGCAAATGGATCGCGAGGTATCTACGCTCGAAGGGGTGATGACAGTACTGAAGTTTGGCGGGAAGTTCAGCAAGGGTGCCTACCAAACATCCGGCGGCTTGCATGGTGTTGGTGTGACGGTGGTCAACTTTCTCTCCGAATGGTGTGAGGTGGAAGTTTGTCGCGAGGGTCATGTCTACCATCAAGAGTACGAGCGAGGTGTGCCCAAGGGTGAGGTTCGCCGCGTGGGTACGAGTGATCGGCGTGGCACGAAGACGACGTTCAAGCCTGATCCGCAGATTTTCTCAGTTACGAAGTTTGTTTACACGACTTTATCGAAGCGTTTGCAGGAGTTGGCGTTTCTAAACCGAGGTGTGAAGATTTCGATCACCGATATGCGGACGGATGAATCGGAGACGTTTCAATACGAGAACGGAATCGAAGAGTTTGTCGTCTGGCTCAACCGGGCGAGCGAAGCGGTGCATCAAGAGGTTCTGTACGTCGAGGGTGAGACAGATGGTGTGACAGTAGAGATCGCCTTGCAGTATTCTGGAGAGTACACCGAGAACGTTCACTCCTATGTGAACAACATCACCACGACCGAAGGAGGTACGCATCTCTCCGGATTCCGCACGGCATTGACTCGTTCACTTAATGCCTACGGAAAGAAGCAAAACCTGTTCAAAGACTTAGTGCCGTCTGGAGAGGACGTTCGTGAAGGTCTCACGGCAGTGATTAGTGTTCGCGTGCCGCATCCACAGTTCGAGGGACAGACCAAAACCAAGCTGGGTAATAGCGAGGTCGAGGGAATCGTCAATTCCTTGTTTGGGGACTACCTGAGTAAGTTCTTAGAAGAAAATCCTAAGACGGCCAAACAGATGATTCTCAAAGTCGTTTTGGCGGCTGAGGCCCGCGAGAGTGCCCGCAAGGCGCGGTTGCTGATCCGCGAGCGCAAAGGGGCGCTTGCCGGCGGCGGGCTCCCCGGAAAGCTACGCGATTGTTCTAGCAAAGACGTCGACAAATGCGAACTGTACCTGGTGGAAGGTGACTCGGCGGGTGGTAGCGCGGAAGGGGGTCGGCTACGTGAGTACCAGGCGATTCTGCCTCTTCGTGGTAAAATCATCAACGCCTACAAGAGCCGTGAAGACAAGGTGCTCGCCAACGAAGAAGTCCGTAGCATGATTGCTGCCGTGGGAATCGGCATTGGCGAGGACCAGGATCTGAGCAAGCGTCGCTACGGTCGTATCGTAATCATGACCGATGCCGACGTGGACGGTTCACATATCCGTACGCTGCTGCTCACGTTCTTTTATCGCCAGATGTACGAGCTGGTGGCCCAGGGTCATGTGTACGTCGCTCAGCCACCCTTGTTCCGCGTGCGCAAGGGGAAGGATGTGAACTATGTGCAAACCGACGAAGAAATGAAGACGCAGCTTTTAGATCTGGGGTTGAGCGATAGCGTCTTCGATCCAGGCAACGGCGAACTGGTCGATGGAGAGCGGATGGAGAAACTCTGCCGTACGCTTGCTGCGATGGAGGAATCGATCGTCGCCCTGGAGCGACGCGGGATTAGCCTCAAGGCCCATGCGGTGCGGCAGGATCCCGACACACTGGAGCTCCCCATCTTTCATGTGTTTCTTGGTCTCCATGAACATTGGTTCAATAATCGTGCAGCATTGGAGGCCTTTGTCGAAGAGCAGGAAAAGGCCACCGGCAAAGAGATGCAACTGGATGTGGGAACAATCCCTGTCGAGGAAGTTGCGGAAACCAATGGCCATGCCGCTCCAAAGTTGCGAATCGTCGAACTTCATGAGGTGCGTACGATCAACACGTTGCTCAAGGATCTCTCGGAACTCGGGTTTGAGATCGAATCGCTGATACCCGAAGATCGAACCGGCCTGGAGGGTTCTCGCTACATGCTCCGTCGTGGCGAAAACGAAACCGGTTTGGACGATCTCCGCGGTCTGCCGGCTGCCATTCGGGCAGCGGGAGAAAAGGGTTTGCAAATCACTCGCTTTAAGGGCTTGGGTGAAATGAACGCCGAAGAACTCCGCGAAACGACACTCGACCCCGCCAATCGCACCTTATTGCAGGTGAGAATGGAAGACGCCGGCAGCGCCGACGAGTTGTTCCGCGTGCTAATGGGCGACAACGTAGAGCCCCGCCGCGAGTTCATCCAGAAGCATGCGTTGGATGTGAAGAATTTGGATGTGTAAAGATTGATACATATCTGCGTAAGGAACACTTTCTCATGAATTGGCAAGATAGAATCGAGATAGCTCCTAATGTTCTCACGGGTAAACCGATCATTAAAGGAACAAGAATCGCCGTTGAGTTCGTAGTCGATCTGCTGGCTCGTGGTTGGTCTCAAGAAGACATCTTGGAAGAGTATGATCATCTCACTTCAGAGGATATACAGGCGTGTCTTGCTTACGCCAGTAGCGTTCTGCAATCTGAGCGGGTGTATCTCACCCCTGACTGAGCAATCTCGATGAAGTTTTCACTTAATGAGAATGTTTCAGGATCCGTGATTCGAAGACTGCGGGAGGCAGGTCATGACGTGTTGGCAGCCAAAGAATCCATGCAGGGTGAGTCGGATACAGAAATCTTAATTCGTGCTCAAACTGAAGGGAGAATTGTAGTGGTAGTGTCCGTCAAGATGCGCACATTTGTTTTTAGGGTTTAGCCCTGTCGGTAGGTCCGCCCCCAACTCCGTAGCTGCGTAGCAGCGGAGGTGCGCTGGGCATGGTCGAGCGATTGAGGGTGGAAGTCCCCTGTGGATCCTAACGGAGGTAACCACGAGGTGAAAGCAACTGCACGAGACGGAGTTTGGACATTGGACAATCGAAGTCTATCCCGCGAGGGCGTGTGGGGAGGAAGCCGTAGCC
>NZ_CP042913.1:309210-594237 GCF_008065115.1 Bythopirellula goksoeyrii
AGGATCTGAGGCCGGATTTTCGATCTGGAATCGGCAGTTAGCATTGACCAATGCAGCGGATACCTGCTTGAGCGTAGGTCGCCGCTTATGTGGAAACAGAATGAAATAGGTTTCCCGCCAGTAGAGTTCGTCGTTTGCTGCCATATTCTAATACTCTCCCTCCGCCAAACCGGGACCCGGCATCGCTCCTACCAGAGATTCTCGCCAGATTCCTCATCAGGTGGCCCCAGGCCGCCTTGCCATGTTTCGAGGCGATTGTTCAATTCATCACGTTCTGTCAAATTGGCCCAAACCGATTCTCCTTGCTCAAGGCGAACCTCATAGTATCCCTCCCGGGTACAGTCTTCCTCGCCGCAAAAATGCGGCGTTGCTGCGACCCACATCACCCGGTAAAGGGGTACAAATCTGTCATCAACACGAATCAAGATCGACACAATGTTATCCCCGTCCCAATTCTTGAGATCTCCTGGTCGCTACCACCACCGCCTCGCAGAATGCCTCGGCACCTCGGAGCTTCGCCAATGCGTCGAGTCCTGCAACCGTCGTCCCTCCCGGGCTGGTGACCTGCTCTCGCAACTCGATCGGCGAACGGCCCGTGGCAAGGACCATCTGAGCGGCACCGCGAGCCGTTTGAGCCGCCAACTTCAGTGCCAATTCGGCAGGGAGCCCCATTTGTGCTCCACCCTTAGCCATAGATTCTATCACCTGATAGATGAAAGCAGGACCCGATCCTGAGAGGCCCGTCACGGCGTCAAGCTGCTCCTCAGTAACCTCATAGGCATGGCCCACACTCTCCAAGACCCGTCGCACGTCCTCTGCGTCTTCGTCGGTAGCTTCCTTGGCGCGGCTAAAACAGGAAACCCCTTCGCCTACCAAGCAGGGGGTATTGGGCATCACACGAATGATTCTCGCCTTCGCTGGCAATGCCTCGGTGATCGTCGAGAGTGTTACACCAGCGGCAATGGACACCACCAATTGATGCTCAGCAATCTGGCTACCGAGATTCTCCAACACGCTTGACATAACTTGCGGCTTGATGGCCAGCACGATGATGTCGGCTCGCGATAGAATTGGTTCACTTGTGTCGAATACCTCGACCCCGGCCACCTGCTCAGCAAACGCTTGACGGGCTTCAAGAGACGGGTCCGACGCCAACACCTGCTCAGCACTCACTAACCCGCTCTCAACACATCCCCGAGCGAGCGCAGTAGCCATACGACCGGCACCAACGAAACCAACCGATTTGGTGAATTCGGACAAAGCTTGTATCCCGTTATTGGCCTTATTGCTGGCATTGGTAGTAGTACTGAAATCAATCAGCATCCTACGGAATCATATAGGTGCCGACAATCGTGCAAATGCTCAATTCACCGGGGATTTGCAGATTTCTTACAAAGAATGCCGTTGACGGGCCGAGGCCATTTTCCTACTCTCGCAAGGCCTCAATTCGTAAATTACGGACGAATTAGAAAGGGCGCTTGGGCGAACTCGGTCGGGTAATGCTGCGTAATTACCCGTAGTGATATCAAGCCTAAGTTAGCTCTGGTCCTCACAATCAGTCTTTACTTCGCAGTAATGATGGCACTTGAGGTAGTTATGATGCCGATTTGCCACAGTCACGTCGAGTTCCGTATCGGTCGGAGAGACTAAAACTGGCATACTTGTTACAAGAGTCGTTAGCTGAGTTATTGGCCCTACGGAGAAATTATCAACGAATGCTAGCACCCAGGACGATGAACCTATTGCACTCGCAGATGCGCCAGCACGGTCAATCTACTCCCCAACGACCAGGGATGCGGCGTATAAGACTGAACTTAGTGTCACGTTTCAATTTGGCTTATCCGTTCTCAGGCGTTACTATAGCAAACTAGTTGGACAAGCGTGTCGCTCACCCGCGTAGCACACGTGTTGAAATCCACCGGAGAAAAACATGCAAATTCAAGGCTCATCTCACGCTCATGGTCCTCACACCCTCAAAGGCCCCTACTCAAATCAGCTAGGCGGTTCCCGGCCTATATCACGAGCTAATTCCACTGGCGATCAATTCGAGATTTCTGCCGCTGCTGAAGCGGCTGCCCAAGCAGTCGAAAGTGGTGATCTTCGTGCCGACCTAGTGAGTCGCGTCCGCAATGAAATTGCCGCAGGGACATACGATACTCCAGGCAAATTTGAGGCGGCCATGGAGCGACTTCTGGACGATGTCGTCTGATCAGGTCGGCCCGCAGGGGCCTCTTGAGACTCGGCAGCTTTCGGTGTAGAATCAATAGCCGTTCAGCCAAGTGCGTTTTCACCACGTTTCTTGGCGATTAAATGCGATATCTCATTTGCCATCATGTCTCAATAGAGACTATTTTGGCTTTTATTGAGACTCGCCCTATTGATTCTGAACTCGGCAGAAAGGTCAGGCTCGTCATGTCCAGTGGGTATTCACTCGGCACAGTCGAAGTATCCAGTTCTCCCCAAGAACGGTTTGCCGATTTTCTACAGAGCAAAGGAAAGCGGATCACACAGCAGCGGCGAATCCTCATTGACTTCGTCTTTAAGCGGCACGACCATTTTGACGCTGAGGAATTGATCCTCAATTTGGCCCAAGTCCCTGAGGGCCGCAAAGTGAGCCGACCCACGGTTTACCGTACGCTCAACGAGCTTGTCGACTCGGGACTTTTGCGGCGGATGAATCTCCGTGGCCGAGCCATCTACGAGCACGACTATGGCTATCCCCAACACGACCACTTGCACTGCACGATGTGCGACAAGCTGATCGAGTTTCAGAGCAAAGAACTTTCGGACCTGCGCCGGGCAGTAGCTGCGGAATACGACTTTCGCGACTCGGGACACCGACTCATCATCTCAGGTGTCTGCTCTGATTGTAGTGCGACCCGCCATCGGCGTCATACGCCGCTTGATCTCGTGTAGGCTTGAATGACGAAGCAGCCTGGCCAAATTCTCACACCCGTAATTCTTCTGTAGACGCCTCTTGCGGGTAGCGTGTGCGGATCGGTTCGACGACCTCGCTAAGGAATTCGTCGACCTGCTCGGCGCTCCGGCCTGTTAGGCCGGAAGGGTCGATAGCTGAACCAATATCGGCACCGGCAAACGCAGGATCGCTCTGAAGCCGAGCGACAAGGTCATTGGGGCGGGCGTGCTCTTTCACCTCAGTTGCAGCGGCTTGGCTGTGTTGTCGAATTCTCTCGTGTAAATCCTGTCGGTCTCCTCCCGCAGCCACCGCAGCCATGAGGATGTTCTCGGTCGCCATGAAAGGGAGTTCTTCGCGGAGATTGCGGGCGATCACCTTAGGATACACCACCAAGCCACTGGCGACGTTCTGGTAGAGGATAAGCACTGCGTCAATTGCCAAAAAGGCCTGGGGGATTACCAGGCGGCGATTGGCACTGTCGTCCAGAGTACGTTCCATCCATTGCGTGGCGTGGGTTGCTGAGGTACTCGACTGCAAACTCATCGCAAATCGCGCCAGCCCGCAGATCCGTTCGCTTCGCATGGGATTGCGCTTGTAAGCCATCGCCGAGGAGCCGATCTGGCTTTTCTCAAATGGTTCTTCAAGTTCTTTGCGATGGGCTAGGATCCGTAGATCGGTGGCTGCCTTATGGGCCGAGGCCCCGATGCCGGCCAGAGAATCGACAATCTGGGCATCGACCTTACGCGGATAGGTCTGGCCAGTGACTGCGTAGGTCGCCGAGAAGCCCATCTTTTGCGCTACTAGCTGCTCCAATTGTCGAACCTTTTGATGGTCACCATCAAAGAGTTGCAAGAAACTGGCTTGGGTACCGGTGGTCCCTTTGGTGCTGCGAGCACAGAGGGCATCCAGCCGATGCTCTATTTCCTCCAAATCCAGAGCTAGGTCGTACGCCCACAAACAAGCACGACGGCCAACCGTGGTGGGCTGTGCGGGCTGCAAGTGGGTGAAACCTAATGTCGGCAGATCGCGGTATTCCAAAGCGAATTTTCCCAGTGCGTCGATCACGGCTGCCAATCTCTTTGCAACCAATTCCAGTGCCTCGCGGAAGATCATCAAGTCGGCATTGTCGGTAACAAAGCAACTGGTGGCACCCAAGTGGATGATGGGCCGTGCTGCCGGGCAGTGGTCGCCGTAGGCGTGGACATGAGCCATCACATCGTGGCGAAGCTGCCGCTCGTAGTTGGCAGCGGCAGCGAAGTCAATATTATCCACCTGGGAGCGCAACTCTTCTATTTGGGTAGCCGTGACGGGAAGCCCCATCTCGGCCTCCGCTTCGGCCAGCGCGACCCAAAGGCGCCGCCAAGTGCTGTGCTTGTGTTGCGCACCAAAAAGCCGGCTCATTGCCGTCGATGCGTAACGGGTGATCAGCGGGTTTTCGTAGGTTTCGTTGCTCATGACCGTGATTGTAGCGGAGGGAGTGCTTGTCACAAAGCAGTCTCAACCTTAACAGTCGTGGGCGGAAGCCCATGGCTGTTAGGGATTTCTCACATGTTCGTCAGGTCGTCGTCGCCAGCGTTCCCCAGCAGAGCATCCAAGGCGCTAGAAACTGCGATATTGTGGCTCGCCGGCGCCCCTTTAGGCAGATACACCCTGCAAACCAACTGGCTCATCGGCAGGTGCTTGTATAACTCATCGTCAGTGAGTGGACGGATTTGCTTGGTTGCGGAGCGGAAGAGAAAATTCTGACCCGCGGCGGCCGTCTTGGGGTCGGGGCGGTCGATGTAGTTCGGGAGATCAATTTTCATCGGAATGTCGCGGAGTTCAGTCGGCAAAACTTCGCGGATCGCCTGCTCGGCCAAGGCCTCTCGGCCTTTGCGAAAGAGATCGGTCGAGGTCGGGTCAAGTCGCGTACGTTCGTCCGCCAACTCCCAGTCGACTTGTCGTCTCAAGAGTTGTTCCCACCGCTCCCCTTGGGCTCGCTGGATGGGATCGTCGCTCTGCGGCCAACGAGCCACGTCCACCAACAATGACCATTCTGTGAATCGTTGGTATTCGTCGAGATGCTCGAGGGGGTTGCCGGGGAACAAGTATTGTTTACCGGCGAGAAAGAGGTCTTCCAAGGTTTTGTCGATGGCTCGTACCGTGCGGTGGAAATACATGGAGCGAAACAGTTCGCTCCGAGCTTGGCGGAACCGCACCAACGCGTTCATGCCGCGGGAGTGAATCGTGAGTCCTTGTTCGCTGAAAAACGTGTAGCGAATGAGCCGCTCTAAATCGAAAGAACGGGTGCTATAGCCTGACATGTAGGCATCGCGGAGCACAAAGTCCATGTTGTCCACGGTATAGAGTCCGCAGAAAAGACTGCGCAACATGACCAGCCAACGAGGTTTGTCGGTCGTGTCGTTCTCTACGGGGCGAGTAATCAACCAAGCAATCTGGTCAGGATCGATCTGCTCTCCCTTTTCCAGGCGACTATTGGGGCAGGTGCGAATAGCTGCAAGCACTGACCCTAGTTCATGACGGATGATGTGCGCACCAAGCTTCTCGTGCGTAAGCTTATAGTCCGATAGGAAATGGGCATCGAAAAAATGGCCGAATGGTCCGTGGCCTACGTCGTGCAATAGCGCACTCAGTCGACACAAACATTCCACGTAGCCAAGGCTGGGCGCCTCCGGGCAAACTTGCTTGAGGCTTTCATAGAGTGCCTCGACCATCCGGCTGGCCATGTGCATCGCCCCCACAACATGCTGGAAGCGAGTATGCTCGGCCGACGGATAGACCCACCAAGCGGTCTGTAGTTGGTGGATTTGCCGCAGGCGTTGCAGCCAAGGATGATCGAGAATGGTGCGTTCGGAGGTTTCCCCTTCGTCGACGATCGAGACAAAGGGGATGTATCCGTGGATAGGGTCGTGAAGCAGGCTTTCGCGGGCAAGGTCAGGCATGCGAGGTATTGTTGCGGGACAAGCCGGGTGGGGCAATGGGTCACGAGATACGTGAAAATGACCTACCAGGATCCATTCATCATCTCTCCAAACCTCATTACCCCCAAATCCCTTCTTTTTCACCATCACGCGACAGAATTCCCGAAGCTATAATTCGGAGTTACCCGAAAAAACCATGCGAAACCGACGAGGGCAATCTTGACCTCGATTGTGCGACTTGGCAAAACCAGTGGCTTAGCAAATCCTTGAACCAGAACTTAGAGACGATGAGTCTAACCACCGCCGAGACATTTCATATACTAGTCGCCTTGGCATTGCTTCTAATCTTTGCACATGGATTCGGCTTTTTCTTTGCGTACTTTCGACAGCCGCGAGTTGTCGGCGAGATCTTTGGCGGACTCCTGCTAGGCCCAACCTTCTTAGGCCATTTTTTTCCTGAAATCCAGCAGATGGCCTTTCCAAGTACCGACCAGGTTACCTACCCCGTACTTGGAGCGATTTATCAGCTTGGCTTGTTGTTGCTGATGTTCTGTTCGGGAATCGAGGTCCGCTCAAAATTCGAACCGGGAGAGCGCCGCACTGCATTGGCGATTACTGCAACGGGGACACTTCTTCCATTTGGGCTCGGCCTATTGTTTCTGAAACTCTACGGTTGGACTGACTGGGAAATGCTGGATATGCATCGCTTCTATGGAGAGGCGGAAAATGACACGGCGTTTCTCCTGGTGTTTGCTATCGCTGTTGCCGTGACGAGCATTCCGGTGATATCCCGAATCATGTTCGATCTGAAGATTCTCGAAACCTCGTTCGCGAGAATCGTGCTTGGTGCGGCAGTGATCGAAGACATTCTGCTCTACGTTGTCCTAGCGATTGCCATCGGAATGGTCGGGCAACAAGAAGGAGATGTTAGCGGACTGCTAGGCTTACTTCAAATCGCCCCTGATTCTGGCTATGCAAAGCTATATCACGTGTTGGTGCCCTTAGCGTTCATAGCTTTCTCGTTGTTGTTCGGCCCTCGGTTGTATCAGTTTCTTTCGAGATTCCGCTACAATCTGCTGATGAAGAGCAGTCCCGTCGCATTTCTGCTGGTGTTTATGCTCATCATGACGGGCCTTTGTATCTTGCTGGGTATTACGCCGATTTTCGGAGCCTTTGTCGCCGGTATGGTCGTCGGTGCAAATGACGACTCTCGCATTGGTCCTTCCCCTGATACAATCAAGAATTTCTCTTTTGCTTTTTTCGTGCCCGTCTATTTTGCTATCGTCGGATTGAAGCTTGATCTGGTTCATGCCTTTGAACCGGTGTTTTTCTTGATCTTCCTCGTCTTTGCTTGCGGGGCGAAGTCGCTGAGCGTATATGCTGGGGCACGCGGGGCAGGTGAAACCAAACAAGGAGCGTGGAACCTAGCCGTCGCTATGAATGCTCGGGGAGGTCCTGGAATCGTGCTTGCATCTGTGGCCTACGATGCGGCAATTGTCGGGGAAAGCTTCTACGTGATCCTCGTGATGCTCGCGATCGTTACCTCGCTTATGGCCGGATCATGGCTGGGCAAGGAAGTTCGCTCGGGCGAACCATTGCGGTAACCTTGTAAGTCCCCAAAACTCATTCTTCTCGGGTGAGTTCCAAGGACTGCATTGCCAACACAACCACTGCTGCAACCAGACAAACGAGCCAAATAACACGAGCCCCAGTGCTGATGTGGCCCAACACTTTCGCTGTCACATCGTCACCCATCGCGGCGAACAATCCGGCTACCCACCCCAGTACTGCCAAGAGTATCGGTAGCCCCAGAACGAGTACCAGGAGTGTTTTCAGGGAGTTGCGTAGGTTCATCGTATCGCTCTAGTGATTCGGCCAAGGTGTCGCAAGCTGCTCAATCGTTACAGTTTGTCTAGGGTTTGCATTTTCTTGTCTGACCCTGCGACCTGTCAATGCAGGGAAAGAGCGGAAAATCTCGTCTCTGGGGTAACTTTCACAACCGACGACCGAAATTGACGGATTACTATCGCGGGCCAAAATGAATTGTAGAAGTTAATCGTGGGGTAGCCGGCCTGGCTGCATTTTTGCAGGCTGGAAGCCTGCACCGCGGAATTAGAACCGAGCACTGTCATGTCACTAAATCATCGACGCGAGATTCGTAGTACTACCTTCCTTGTACTATGCTGCGCTGCCGCTTTGGTTGTCTTTGATATTTCGTCGGTCAGTGCCCAAAAGATCCAGATGAAAGATGGCCGGATATTTCAAGGTCGGGTGCTTCCTGTGACTGGTGTCTCGGATCCCCCGCTGGCAGACGCAGGTCCAGATGAGGAAGCCGTCTCAACGCCAATTCTACTGATCGACGACGAACTCCGCCGCGTCTATGTTCCCAAGTCCCAGGTTGCTTCGATCTTGGATCAAGCGGCTGAGAATCTAATTAAGGTTCCCATCTGGCAGAAAGTGGCCAAGACGGGGAGCACGCTGGGGAGTGTAGGGCCCAGTCTCGGAGTCACTCCCTTTGATGAGTACGGCCGCCGCATCTATGAAATGCAGACCCGCGATGGTCCACTCTCGATCGTGCAAGGCATCTCTGAGCTCACACCTCGCTACGCCAAAGTCGAAGGGCTGTTAGGCCCCCAGCGATCCATCGTGTGGGACATGCGGCTGGCGACCAGTTCCATTCCTCGTGAAACCATTGCCGCGATATTGGATAAGGCCGTTTCGCATGAAGATCCCAACGATTGGCTGCAAGTTGTTCGGTTCTACTTGCAAGCCGAGCGTTATCGTGAGGCCTTGGCAGAACTTGAATCGATCATCGCTGCTTTTCCGGAAAAAGAGGATCTGCAATCGGAAGTGCAACAGCTTCGCAAAATCGGTTCCCGGCGTATCCTGCGGGAGATCCATCTCCGACGTGCTGCGGGGCAACATGAACTCGTGGGAAGGCTGCTGGCCAATTTCCCCACCGAAGACGTAGCTGGCGAAACGCTGCAGCAGGTACGTGAAGCATCCACGGAATATGAAAGCGACAAGGCTCGAATCGCCACGATATCTCAACATCTGCGCGAGCTTGTTGCCGAACTGCCCAACAGTGAGACTCGAGCCCTCGTGAAACCTGTGATCAACGAAATCCTCGACAAGATCAATATGAACAATGTTGAGAAACTCGATCCATTCCTGAAGCTGGCCGACGATGCAACTTTGACATCGGAAAACAAACTCGCCCTGGCCATATCCGGGTGGATGATGGGGCCCAAGGATGCCATCGAGAAGCTCACTGTGGCAACGAATATGGTCACGGTCCGGGGAGTGGCAAGTAGCTATCTTGTGGAGCCCCTTGCTCACAAACGCACGGCATTGATCGATTCGATTCGCACTCTCGAAGGAGTGACTGTGGCTCGCGTAGCGAGCGTGCTTGCACAACTTGCTCCTCCGCTAGCGATCCCCAAGGAGGCAATCCTAGGCTATGGCTCATACGAGCTGACTGCGCCAGGACAAAGCGAGAACGGGGACTTTCGCTATCTAGTCCAAGTTCCCCCGGAATATGATCCTTCGCGGCGATATCCGACATTGATCGTACTCAATGGTGCATTCAACTCGCCTCTCCAGGAACTAGAATTCTGGACCGGCACACCCCCGCTGGATGAGCAAAATCAGCCCACGGGCCCCCGTTCTGGGCAGGCGATGCGCCACGGCTATATCACCATCTCCATCGAATGGCTGAAGCCTCAACAGTACGTGTACGAATACTCGCTCCGCGAGCATGAAGCGATCCTGACGGTTCTCCGTGATGCATGCCGACAACTTAGCATCGATACCGACCGTGTGTTTCTTACGGGTCATGGGATTGGCGGAGACGCTGCCTGGGATATGGCGTTGGCCCATCCTGACCTATGGGCTGGAGCGGTTCCTTTTGTCGCACAGTTTAGTAGGGTCGAGAAATACGTCCCACATTATTGGGAAAATGCTCAGTATGTGCCCCTCTATTTTGTCGCAGGTGAACTCGATGGCTCCACGATGTCAGACAACGCCCAAAACTATGACCTGTATCTTGGAAATAATCCGGGGAAACCAGTATTTGATACCACGGTAGTCGAATTTCACGGCAGAGGATACGAGCCATTTCATGATGAGATTCTCGAAATCTTTGATTGGATGAGTCGGAAGCAACGAAACTGGCCCCCACAGGAATTCGAGTGCAATACGATGCGGGAATGGGACAACTTTTTCTGGTGGATAGAAGGCCGTGGCTTTCCCAGTAGCGTCACACCTGGCAATTGGCCTGCTCGCAATGCTCGACCGACACTTGTCGAAGGGCGCATTCGCAATGGCAACCGTCTATCCGCACGTACGGCATGCGCCGAGACTACCATCTGGCTTCGCCCCGACATCGTCGATTTTGACAAGCCAATCCGCGTAGAGCTCAACGGCAATCGCGTGAAGGGGGACGATCAGCCAAGCCTAGAAGTGTTACTCGAAGATGCTCGCACTCGCGCCGACCGCCAGCGTCCTTTCTGGGCAAAGTTGCAAGCCCCATGATGAGCTACTCGTTCCCAGGCTCCTGCCTGGGAACGCACTGCCTGCGAGGCTCTGCCTCCTACTGGCTTTCTTCACGAGTTGAGTGAAGGGACTACGCAAAGACAGGCAGAGCCTGGAATGCATTGCGTTACTAGGCAGAGCCTAGTAACGAGTATTACCGCACTGAGCTAGCGTCACTTGAGAGTTGTGATCCCGATGCTCTGGCTTGTGGGGCAACCTTGGTCAACGTGGCACCTACTACAAACCAACCATCTTCGTCCGTGCGCACCAGGGTCCCTGCTGGGCCAAAGTAGCGGCGTACCATGTCGAATTCTGGTAGTTGATGGCCGTCAATTTTTTGCTCCCGCAGAATTCCTTCATCTTCGACTTCCTCGGGGGTCAGTAGGCGGTTCAAGAGCCTACCAAACAAAGTCTCAGCCTCCGGCATTTTCCCCTGTCGCAGTAATTCGTAGGTTGGTCGGTAGGCTTCGTCTGTGCGGACGAAAAATTTGGCCGAAACGGGGCCAGGCAGGAGTTGAGTCATCACGCTCTCCACCTCACGGAAATCGCCAGCACCACTCAGATCCATCGCTTCTTCTTTCTGAGAAAGGACCTTTCGCAAGAAATCCGCGTGAGATGCTATGAACATATGCCCATCGGTCACACATACTGCCGAGGAGGTGAGCGCCGCTGCTCCAAAAGCATCGTCTTGGACCGCCCCTTCTGTAGGCTCTAGTAAATCAAGGTCATTTAGGTCGAGGTCCATCCCTGAAAGATCGGCTTCCGCTTCTTGAATTTCCCAAATCGTCTTGCCCTCAAAATTCGTACTCGTGGCGTTGGGATCACTCTTCATGAACTTTTCGACCGTTTTTGCAATCGCCTTCTCATTTGCCAACTCAACTACAATCATGAATCGCTCACATTGTGGAGTGATTGGCAATTCATAATCCGTAACCAGCACAATTCGGTCGCCGAGATGAGCGACAAAGTCTTTTTGAACATCCACTTGTGGACCATAAGGGTCCCGCTCTAGTCCTTCTAACACTCCGGCAAAGGCTTCTTCATAACCAGCGATTGCATCGAACAGTGTGCCAAAGAATTGGAAAGCGTTATCCAAATCCATGCTAAAGGTGCGATAACTGGCTAGTTTGCGAGGAAGCCAATCGTGAGTCTCCAGTGAGTCTTGATTGGGAAACTTCATCATCCGCATAGCCAACTTATATTTATCAGGCTCTCCAGGTATTGCCGGGGCGTAAACTGCTGTGCGATGTAAGAGTTCAAATGAACTCCCCACCGACAGATTAACGAAACCACCCAAGGATTGCACGGCGTCGAATCCCTGCTCTTGCAATATCTTGACGTAATCTTTGCCAGCTTGCTTTGAATCGGCAGACTCCAAAGAACGAATAGCGCGGGAATAGCCAAAGGGGTCGGCAAACCACTGTACGTCGGGCACTAGGTCACTAGCCTCTTTCTCGCATCGTTCGAGTGTCTGTTGATATGCCACAACTTCTGAGAGACCAGCCGATTCGTCTTTGAAACGGGCGAGCATTGCGTTGGCTTCGCTGGCACTATCAGTTGCACAAAAAATGTCTTCCTGGACGAAGTAAACCGTTTGTCGGGCGATATCGTTCTCATTCTGGGGAGGAATATCATAGGTCGTGAAGGTGGTTCCTTGCCGATCGTCAGATGTCTTGGTAGCTCCTCGCTTAGTTAGCTCACGGTCAAGCTTCGTCAAAAAGCTCTCCAATTCGCGATGCCGGTCGGTCGTATCAACGGTGAGAGCTATGGCTGCTCGACCCTTGTCGACTTCGACCATCGCAACTCCGATTTCACCTCCAGCCACATCTCTCAAATCCTCAACATCGATGCCCAGTTTGTCGCGCACTCCTGAAATTTTCTTCTCGATTTGCTTTCTCGCATCTTCGACGAAGGGCCGCATCGATTCGTCTTGGACCAGTTGTCCAAGCTGAGTCTGATGCCAATTGGCAATCAGGCCTTCAATGTTCGGAACTGAGACAAATCCTCGCGACTGAGGCGACATCAACTGGTCGCTAGGGACCGCAGCCAAGAGGTGAGTAGATGTAAGCAGTGTGGCAAATAACGCCAGAGACGAAGTTATGCCGAGAGAGCGCAGAGAGCGACGTCCGAAGAATTCAATATGCACGATGAACCTGCCTGGTACGGGTCGTGGAGGTAAGCGGTATGAGCGTGATCGCGTAGACGCGGGGGGGTGTACTGAATTATCGACCAGCCGGCAAGGTTTGTCTTGCCTAGCTAGCGTGACCCTGTAGAGCTTACCCAATAAGTGCAAGACGTCCCAGCGGGATAAATGGAAAATTGGCAAGATAGGGGGAGTTTGCGGATTACTTATCTTCAGTGGACTTTTTTTGTGTTTTTCCTACATGGCGATCATCTCACGCCAAAATCTCCCTCCGACGCTTCAAGTAGTCCCACACCACATAACGATCTAGATCTCGCCCTGCTGTAAAGAACACTCGACCCCTGGTGGATTCGGCAAGGCGATAAGCAAATCGCACGTCTTCTTCAGTTTGTGACCAACTTGGAAGCAGAAACAGATTAATCGTGATTCCTTCGCGGTGGCATAATTTCCCCTCGCGCATCGTGGCTTGTTCTGTTTGAGGGTCAGGGGGATACAACAGAAAGAGCATTTCTGCTTCAAAGTGGGCCGTGGGGAGGCCGTCAGTGATAAGTACGATTTGACGGTTGGGAGTGTCTTGAGTGGAGAGTAACCGCCGAGCTGTTGAGAGAGCATGTTGAATGTTGGTAAAATGCGGCGGAACCTGGTATTCGCTAATGTCATCGCGGCTCATGTCAGCACGAAGTCGCACGACCGGGTCGAATACGGTTACTGGCTTGGGCATTAGCTCAACAATCCGACCGCGCTCGACCGGCTTGGCGAAACTAGCCATCTCGACAAACTGCAAATAGTCACCAGGATACTCGCTACGGATAAGGCCTTCGAGTGTGAGTGCCATCCGCTTGACGTTGATGTACTGACCATCGTAGCGCATTGAGCCGCTCATGTCCATCAGCACACACGTCGCACATTTGGGATTATTGCGAGTATTGTGAACCTGCATGTCTTCGGAGTTAAACCGAATCGGCAGTCCCGGCCCTTGTCGCAACATGGCATTGACGAACGTACCGGGAATGTCCAGCTGCGTGATCGAGTCGCCAAATTCGTAGGGCTTAGTGGATTGAAGTTCTACGGCTCCTTCACCAACAATCGGGCCCTGATGCCGTCCGGAGCGCGAGGGAGTTAGTTCGCTGAAGAGCCGGTCAATCAGCTTGGCCTGAAAGATGCGATATGCCTTGGGAGTGACGCGAAAGTTGCCGTCTTGCTGTTCGAGTCCCTGCCGCTCTGCGATTTCGCGCAAGTAGTCTTGGATCTGCTGCTGCAAAGCGGAGAGTTGGTCGATGTCTCCTGGCTCGGCAAATTCGGCGAGGGCTTCCATATCGACGAGTCCGATCTGGGCCGTCTCGCGGGCTTCTTCAAGTTGTTTGATAAGTTCATCAATTCGCTCAAGCTCTTCCTTCACCTCCAAGGCCTGCGGCACCGTGAGTGCTTCTCGGCCAGTGAATTCGTATCGCGCAGCGAGTTCCTCGATTTCGTACTTGTTGCCAAGCGATTCGATCAACCCAATTAGCGCACGGGCGAACGGAGATTGATCGTCCCCCACCGCATACCAAAGCCGCTCCAGGTCACGAAGTTGCTCTTCACGGATAGCCGTGTGAAACTGTTCACGATGCCGGCGGGGCGGTTCGACACTTTGCGCCTGCTCGATATAATCACTATGCACTCTTTGGCGCACCTTGCGGGTTTCAAATCGGTCTAGAATCTTGCGTTTCCTCTCACGCAAAATCGCCAACAACGCTTCAATACTGGGCCCCAACCCTGATATCTGGCTAGGATCGATTCGTACAGCACGAGCTAACTCTTCGTCGGTCAATTCGCGATGCTGGCCATACATGAGCATGTGCTCGAAAGCCGATGAGACAAGATCGGGAGGCTCCTGGGTGGGACTGGGAAACCGCTGGGGATCGTACTTTTGATACGTATGTATAATCCCGCCGAGCGTATTGCGATTGGCCATAGCCTGCCCCCAAGGAGTGATCGTGCGAACTATAACATCATACGCAGGGGCAGCTCAGGTGGGAACCAGAGAGGAAGAAGACCCAAGCTCAAATTCCAATGAACATAATCAGCATGAATATGGTCTTTTATTAGATCTTCACCGACTCAGCACTCAGTTTCGTGAGCATCTCGGTCAATTGCGTGCGTATGCCCGTCATGATCGGGTCTTCAGGTTGGCTGCGGTCACGCTGGCTGGCGACGGGAATCGCCTTGCCAACTTGCACCACAGCATGAAGCGGTCCGTGAACGTGTACGCTATCTGTAAAGTCCTCTTCGAATCGCTCCACGGTTTCGAGAATGTGTTCGGGAATGTTTTTCTCCGAATTGCGCACATAGTTTCGCGGATAATGGGACATCTGCTGCACGTAATAGCAGGCAGCCAATTGCTTCCAACGACGGCTGCGTTCCTCAGGTGAAATGTTGTTCTTCACCATATCAGGCAGAATCGTTGAGCGAAGACTCTTAACTCTCGCTACTATGCTTTCGCCAACATCCTTGATTTGCCATTCTTTTTCGAGTTTAGCGAGCACATCCTCCATCAACGCATCAACACGTTCATAAAAATCGCCGGAACGGGCATGGCCGAAGTATTCGATCTCCTTGAGCGACAAGAGGGCCTGGCCGATTTGCTGTAAGCGACGGGTTAGTGGTCTGCCCTGCTGTGAATACCAGGACAAGTGCGACTCGATTTCTTTCAGAACCGGTTCAACCGTTTTGACAACGTCTCCCTTAAAGAAATAGCGTATTGCCACTGGATGCACCATGACCCCGCCTCGCGTGCCTAGTTTTTCGCGACGCTTGGCCGCGGTGCGCGCGATGAACGACGTACCATCCATCAACGGCATGAGAACGTCGTTATGCCGCGAGATGGCCCCCTCTGCGAACACCACTAGTGGCCTCTTGCCTTCGACTAATATGTTGACCGCGGTGTCGATCGCTTTGCGATCAACCCCCTCCCGATAGACACTGAATGCTCCCATGCGGCGGAGAACGAAACGCTTCAGCGGCTCCTGCATGAAAAGGTGCCACGAAGCCATTGCATGCATTTCGCGTTTGATGATTCGCGATACATACCCCAATGTAAGAGGGTCGGACAAGCGACAATGATTGGGTGCAATCAGCAGACTGTGGCCCGCGTCTATTGATTCTTGTAAGAGATGCACGTCGCGATTCTCAACACTCTCAACGGCGAACGCCTTGCGCAAATATCGCTTTAGATAGAACTGCATCAGCCACGGCCAGAACTTACCGTATACCGGTGGTACGAATTCGTAGGGCTGATCGATGATGACGTTTTGCATACTTACGGCTCGTGAAGGAGCGAATAATGCGGAGTAAGTGACTTGCCTTCCCAATCAGTAAAGTTTACTGCGCAACGGGGAAAATGCTGGTTTTCGCGGTACGTCGCTAGAATACCCTGTTTTCCAGTGTTTTTTCTATAGCAACTCCGATAGAGGGGAGGTGGGGTGCCGATACTATAATTAGCTATCAGCGGAAACTGATGGTTGACGATGCAGAACTGCGGGCTTCAGCCGGAAGCTATCAATGTATCTCTTTATCGAACGAGAAATTTGATTTGAAAGCCAACCGAAAGAAGTTGCGACCCCGCCGTGAGGCGGCCGAACGCCAGGCTGTTCGGTGGCAGGAGGATTTTGCTGATTACATCCGCACCGAGTGCCATCTGGCAGCAAATACGGTGGAAGCCTACCGGCGGGATTTGGCGAGGTTCTTTCAATGGCTAGGTTCACGCCGCCTTCAGAGTATGTCGGTGAACGAACTGGCAGGTTATCCAGAGTGGCTCGGTGAGCAGCAGTTGTCGCCCAAGAGCATCACTCGACATGTGGCTTCTCTGAAGGTGTTCTTTCGGTTCGTACAACTCGAAGGTGCTTTGACCGACAATCAGGCAGAACTACTGGGAACGCAAAAGCTCTGGCAGAAAGTGCCCCAAGTCTTGTCGGTCTCCCAGGTGGAGGAGTTGCTTGCCGCACCTCGGAAAGCAGATCCCTGGTTTCTAAGAGACCGTGCAATCCTTGAATTACTGTATGCCACCGGCTGCCGTGTTTCAGAACTCGCCACGTTGAAGTTGCCGGACATGCACTTGGCAGAGCGATACTGCATTTGCCATGGCAAAGGAGACAAACAGCGAATCGTTCCACTAGGTCGCCGAGCCATTGCCGCGGTCGAACATTACCTAGAAAACGAGCGACCACAATTGGCTGAGCGCGGCAAGCAAGTTTGCGATAGAGTTATTCTCTCACCTCGTGGGGCTGGACTTCGCCGCGAGCGAATTTGGGAACTCATCAAACGCTATGCCCTTCGAGTCGGCGTGCCTCGAGAAATCAGTCCGCACTCGTTGCGCCACAGTTTTGCAACCCACCTATTGGGAGGGGGTGCCGATCTCCGACAGGTACAGGAAATGCTAGGTCACGCAAGCATCGCAACGACGCAGATTTACACACATGTGGATCACACTCGGCTGAAGAAAGTGCATCAGCAGTTTCATCCAAGAGCGTAGGAATAAGTTGCGAGTTTCGAGACACGAGTCAAGATTCTCGCAACTCATACATGAAACTTCGACAAAATCTCCATAGCGTGCCACTTGAGCACTGTCACATGCCCCGCGCGAGGGTCGATAGTGAGTTCACTGCCGACGATTTGCCGATTGAAATACTTCCCCATAGTTGGATGCGCGATGCGATCGCACCCACCTTGCCAGATTGAGACGCTGACTCCCTGTATTGCACATAGCTCGAACCCCCAACAACTCCCGAGCAGGCGAACGTCGGTAACTACTCCATCAGGTCCGCACTGCGTTGCCTCATTCAGCATGGCGACCATGTGGTTGTAATATCGAGGATTGCAGAGAATTAGCTTCTTATCCGACGCAGTCCACTCCTTGCTAACTTTTTCGACGACTTTGTCGGGACGTCGATCAAGGCGACGTGAGATCAACTTCACTCCAAATCGTCCCAGACGAGGGTGATTTCCCAGGAACGCGATCGAATTATCTGCACTCCCAGCACAAACCCCTGGTGAGTTTGGCGGAGTATGACCAGAAACTATGGCCACATGCGTAAGACGATCGGGAATCCTCAAGGCACAAGCTGATGCATACGGAGCCCCTCCCGAAAGTCCGAGAATTCCAAATGATGAATCGGAATATCCTAGGCAGTCAGCCAACTCTACAACATTTCGAGGCCAATCCAGGATACATCGTTGAGCCTGGTAAGACGAACTTCCAATGCCTGGTCGGTCGATGGCAATGAGACGGACTCCTGCCTGACATGCTTCCTCCTCGATAAGTCCTGCTTCGATGCAGGATCCTGGCGTACCGTGAAAATAAAAGACGAGCGGCCCAGAGGGTTCACCAAATTCACAGTAACTAAGCACGCATCCACTAGGCAGCCGCCTGCGGCCCCGACGATAGCCGCCGCTGACGGCAGCACCTGCCAGTTTCCCGGAAAATGCACTTGTTAGGAAAGCCACCGAAGTAGCTAATGCTGTACGTCGAGAAATCATCGTTCATACCAAGGTGAAAGTCTAGTTAGCGTTTTATCGGCGCCCTGCGCATTGTAAGCACAATCCAGGGGTTTGGGGGAGAGTGGCACGTTTTGTTCCGAGATTACTGATCAACCGGAAATGCGACGTGGGACGAGCAAGCCCAAGAAAGCAAGTGCCAAGTAAACCCCGGTTGGTTCGGGAACGCTCAGATTGGAAGCAGCCGCGCCAGATCCAGTGAATTGGCGCTGCCAAGCAAGAAAATCGGCCCCATCGGAATCACCGTCGCCATCCGCATCTCCTGCTGTAGTGGATTCATAGGCCGATTGCCAGGTACTTAGATCCGTGTCGTCGACAAAGGTATCCCCATTGAAATCCGCGCTGCTACCCCCGCCGGGCGTGAACAGAAATAGTCCCTCATCCCCATTTGTAAACTCAGCATGGAATAGAAGTTGGTTCTGATTGTTAAATCCTCGAACTGGTCGGCCAAATAAATCATTTGAAAGCAAACTCAAACCGGCCACAATCCGACCGGCGAGTTGATCTCCCTTGCGAGCAATGAGCTCAGGGATTCCTGTGGCGGGGTAGAGCCAGATTCCCGAGTCGTCCGAACCAACTCCTCCTGGTCCCATTTCCAGAGTTGCCGCAATGACGGCACTGCCGTTTGCGTTAGCGGTGTACGCCCCGAGATCTGAAAAGTTGGCTCCTGGGAGTCCAGGTACTCCGCCACTTCCCGTGCGAGCTAAGAGATGATTGCCACTGGACGTGAAACGCCAGATTCCAGAATTGTTCCCGTTATTCACCCCACCTGGACCAGAATTCAGTTCAGCGTGTACTACTAATGCCCCGTTGTCCGCAAATCGAGGTTCGTCGAATGTGGAAAAACTAGCATTAGGTACTTCGGGGACGGTGTCAGTGTTAGCTAGCGCGACCAATTCACCTACTGAGGTCGTGTATCTCCAAAGTCCGCCACTGCCTGACGTCAATTCGGCACGAAAGGCAACTTGTCCCGAATCATTGATGACGGGATGACCGAAAGAACTGAAAGGATTTCCTGTTTCTGGTGCATTGCCTACTGCTTGGCGCGCTATTAGCTCACCACTGCTGCCTGTGTATTTCCAGACACCGACATGGTTGCTGGAATCGATGCCAAGTGTTGCATCGTGCTTTAGTGTCGCCCGTGCCGTCCCTTGGGCATTGTTGTTGATGCTCGGGATACCCAAGGTCGAGAAAGTCGCACTAGGAATACCAGGAACCTGGGAAACTTCTTCCCTTACAATAAGTGAGCCCGTTGAGCCTTGGTAGAACCAAATACCAATGTCATTCGCTAAGGTAATCGTTCCGCCTGAAACCAGCTGGTCTGAAAATGCTGAGTCGCCGTTCTCAGTCGTTCGAATAAAGTTGGGAATCTTCTTGAACTGCCCTCCGGCTACGCCTGGCGTGTCCCCGACGCCCGTACGGGCCAAGAGTTGATTGCCACCTGTCAAGAAACGCCAAAGACCTTGATTCGAACTGCTAGTAACATCTCCTGGGCCTATAGCTAGAGTGGCTCTCACAAGCACATCACCACTGTCAGAAATGGCCACATCCACAAGGTCACTGAAATTAGCATCTGCGATGGCCGGAACCCCTCCGCTTCCCTCACGAGCCTTCAGTGAAAGTCCACCTTCGAATGTGTAAAGCACCTGATCATTGGTTGTCGAAACTCCTCCCACTGCTTCTTGTAAAGTCGCCACGAAGGTGGCATGACCGCTGGAATTGAGGCTCGCAAGGGTAAACGAATCAAACTTGGCACCGGCAATTTCAGCAGCATCACCACCGCTAACGACGATCGTGCCAATTGTGGCGTGAGAGTGTGAAGAAAGCACGACAAGTGACAATACTAGAAAAGACGTCCAGCGCATGATAGGGAACTCCAGGTGCTCAGAATCAAAAGTTGGCTTGCTTCAGAAGGTGTCAGTTTATCTGGGGCGAACTAGGGGTGCAAATTAATTCGAGAATTACCAGAAAATTCTTGAAAATACTCTGCAATTAGCCCTGATGGACACATGTGTCCTACAGCAATGGCCCCGCAAGACGGGCGAAATTCTCTGCTATACGCTCTTTGGCAGGACGGCTCTCCCAGGTCGCCAAGTCCATCAGCTCAGACTGGTCTATGTATTGCTGCTGTAATTCCCGAAGCCGAGCTGTAAACTCCTGGTTATAAATTGCCAGCGATATCTCAAAATTAATCCGCAAGCTGCGTGGGTCGAGATTCAGCGAGCCAAAGAGGCTAAGTTCGCCGTCGACTGTCACGCTCTTTGTATGCAGGAGTCCCCCAGTAAAGTTTGCGATCCGAACTCCGGCATTGAGCAAGTCTCCCTTAAATGCCTGGCTCGCATAACGAACGAGATGGGAATCTACTATCTTTGGAACGATGAGTATCACTTTGACGCCCCTCTCGGCTGCCGATACCATTCCCATCAGCATTGATTCGTTCGGAACGAAGTAGGGGGTTGTAAGTATCAATTCCTTGCGGGCTGCATAGACAGCCGTTACGAGTACCTGTTCGATTGAACCACTAGCATGGCCTGGCCCCGACGGCAGAACTTGAACGGCAGCCTCAGCGATTCTTGGCTGAGGCAATGCGTCCCCATTCTTCTGCAAATCTTCAAGTTGTTCCGTGGATTCGACGTACCAATCCCCTAGAAATGTAATGGCGAGGGGTTCGACAGTTGGACCCTGTAATCGGACCATTGCATCGACCCATTGTCCAACTCCAGAATCCTTCTTGAAATAGCGGGGATCTACCAGATTCAAACTTCCCGTATAAGCTGTTCTTCCATCAATAACCACGATCTTGCGATGCAAGCGAATATCCATTCTCACAAAAGCCATCCGCAAGAGGCCCCCAGAGAGTGCCTCTTGAATTTGTACGCCCGCATCCTTCATTTCAGCGGCAAGAGGACTCCGCAGAAAGGTCCGACTCCCCATGGCATCCAAAAGTACACGGCAGTCAACCCCACGCTTACTTGCACGAACCAACGCCTCAGCAACTCTATCTGCCTCACCACCCAAATGCCAAATGTAGAATTCCAGATGACAAGTACTTATTGCCGCATCAATGTCGGCAATCAAATGCTTGAACACGGCTTGCCAATTGTCAAGGAGTTCAATCTGGTTGCCAGGGAGAGCGGGCATATTGAGTGTCCGCTTGCCAAGGTGCGCGAGTTGTTCATGCTCTATAGGAAGTCGCAATGGATGATCCTCGAAGCGGTGCTCCAATTCAGCGAGCCAGTTGCGAAACGGTGCCAAGAGCTTTGTTGATCGCCCTATGCGGTGTTGGCCCAATTTAAGTTCGGCCATCATGATATACAACGCGGGACCTACAACAGGCAGACCAAAGATTATCAGAACCCACGCCAACGTTTCTCCGACCGGCCTCCTTCGCATGACGACACGCAGAGCCAATATGACCTGGAGTGCTAAGTGGATTAGGAAAAGCGGCAGATACACAGGCCAATGTGATTGTTTGAGGTATTCGAGCATGGCAGTTAGGATAACATGAGTAGGAGTCTACGAAGAGTGGAGATTGTCGCAATCAAAGGTCATGTTTTGTCTCCTAGAGTAAATTCCACTACGAGTGGTAGATGATCCGACGCTACGCGGGCTAGTGCCGTGCGACTGGCATACGCATGATGCACATGAAGCGGCCCGCGGTAGTAAATGCGGTCTAGCGGCCGCATCGGAAAGAGTGCAGGAAAGGTGCGATGCATCCCCCCTGCGTTGCGATAGCCGACCGGTTCCAAGACCTTTCGCCCCAGCCTTCCCCATACGTCGTTGAAATCACCACCCACGAGAATCGGTGTTTCGCTATGAGCGTTGGCCAGCAAATGGTGTTTGAGAAGCTTTTTTAGTTGAATCGTTCTTTCAGGTCCGGCCAATCCCAGATGCATATTCGCCAACAGCAGTGAACGTGTATGTTCTCCGATCGAAAGTTTGCAACGAGCCAGAAGGGCTTGCCTACGTTTCTTCAATGGAACTGATAGGTTACAGTTTTCAACATCTTTCAAGGGAACTCTGCTCAAGATGGCGTTCCCATAACAGCCCTGTTTTAGATGAACATTGCGCTGATAGGCCACGTGATGCAGGTCGAGCGCCTCAGCCAGCATTTCTGCCTGATGATGGCGGTTGGATCGAGGAACATCTTCATCGACCTCCTGCAAGAAAACTATCGTAGGCTCTAAGTGGGCCAGGGTCTCGATAATCCGCTCAGGTCGGTACTGGCGATCCCGCCCGCCGATTCCTTTGTGGATATTGTAAGTAACTACGCGAAATTGCATGCCGCAATGATAACCAGGAGCAACCCAGGATAACCAGGACGGCAAAGACAAATTTTACGCGGCGTTGCGACGTTCCTCTTCTGTGGGTGGTGGAATCGTCTGCTTGCCAAAGCGTTTACGACTCAGGTGATTGGCAAAATCGATCACCCCAGGGAAAAAGCGTTTGGCGAAATAGGCCAGCTTGGCATAGGACTGCGTTACCACCAAAGCATCGTTTCGGAGAATACCCCGAATTGCCCGGTCGGCAATCTTCTCAGGTGATGTCAGCATCCAGGCAGGTGGTTGTTTTGAGAAAGGACGAGATTCACTTCGGGGTGCCGTCGCGAACAATTTCGTATCGACAAAACCTGGGCAAAGAGTAGTAACTCCTAAACCTGTTCGAGCATATTCTGCACGCAGAGATTCCCCAAAGCCTACCAATCCAAATTTGCTAGCCGTGTAGGCCGCCAATCTGCGCGTTCCAATCAACCCGTAAAAGCTCGCAACATTGAGTATGTGGGCTTCAGGCTGTGACAGTAAGGTAGGAAGTAAGAGACGAGTGATATGCATAGGAGCATGCAGATTGATTGCCAACAATTTCTCACAGTGCTCGGCACTCATCTCATCGGTTTGTCCGAAATACGTAATGCCTGCGTTGTTCACTAACAGGTCGAATTTTCCCCAGCGAGTGAGCCCATACTCGACGACTGTGTTGATCTGCTCAAGATTGCCGACGTCGCACTGGCGGCCCACGGAAATGACACCTGCACGTCGAGCTTCGCTTACTACCTCTGCCAATTGACTAGAGTCGATATCGACCAAGTAGAGATGCATACCTTCCTCGGCTAATCGCAGAGCGATCGCCCGGCCGATTCCTGAGGCTGCCCCCGTCACGAGTGCAATCTTGTTGTGCAAGTCTTGCATGTGCGGTCTCCTAATTGTCAGACGAGTTGATTAGTAGACTATCACGCCGCCGCGCGATAGCAGTCTTCTGTCGAATTCTGTTGTAGCCTCGGCGGAACTACGGTCTTGCTAAGTTGAAGACGATCTTCGCCCCTCAAAAGTGCCACCCCCCAGTTGTTCAGAAGGTATTTGCCCCCATTGTAGACGGAGCGGTATTTTTCTTTCCCGGTAAGTACCGGAACATTGGTCGGCACAATTCTCAGGTTGAATGCCAGTCGATATCGATCGGTGATATTAGCCGGCGAACCGTGAATACATCGTTCCGTGAAAATGATAAACTGCCCTGATTTGACGGGCATGGTTACGACTCGCTCGGGATCACGATCGAAATCAAGTGAGAAATTGGCGTTATAGAATCCTTCATCTCCTCCGAATTTGATCTTGTGAATCCGGTCATGCGAGCCGCGAATGAATTGCATGCAGCCATTTTCTGGAACCGCATCATCGACTGCGACCCAAACGGTGAGCTGAAACATTTCATCAGTACGTGGCGGGTAGATTGCCGGGTCGAGATAGTCCTCGACCATAAAAGTGCTGGCTTGATGGAATTGGATCGCAGGGGCACCGGGGCCTTTATAGAAAAGCTGCGTTCGCCAACAAAGCAAATCTTGCCCAAGCAACTGGGCAGCGCGTTCCACAATTGCAGGATGATTCATACATTCCCACAGTCGGGCCGATTCCAAATGTCGATCGCGCGGCGTGACAAAACCATAAGTCTGTGATTTTTCTTTTTCGACAGCAAGCATCTCCTTACGGAGTTGTGCCATCTCTTCTTGACTAAAAGCATCAAAAGGTCCGATGAACCCATCCCGATGAAACTGATCAAACTCCGCCTCCGTCATGCGGAACTCCGGATTGACCTGTGCCTTGGGTAGATGCTTGCCAGTGATATCGAAGGTGCAGGGCTCATCGATATAGGCCTGCGTGAGGCCGCTCTTTATGAGGGTCCAAAACATCGAGTAGTGCCAGTTCTTGACGATCGCCTTAAGATCGCGAGGAAGAATTCTGCGAGGCAGGTGAAGTGCCTTGTAGGCAAACAAGAAAGTCAGTGCAGGAAGGATCAAGGCCCGCTGCCAAAGGGGTCGAAGTTTCGGATGCATGTTCATAGAGATGGCGACCAAATGCACGATGGAAAGGAGCTTCCCAGCGTTGGCCTGGTGGCCAAGACTAGGGTCTTTTCCCACGAGTGGTTGAGAAACCTGCGGGATACTACTACAGAACATTCTTCGGATATTCGTGGTTCTGAGGTGTAGAAAATTCGTTTCCATAGTGATTCCTGCCGTATTGGCCGGTAGCTTGTACCAAAAAAAGAACAAAAAACCACGAGGAATGATTTCCTTGCTGCTAGCAGTGCTGCTACAATCGGGTCAGTGATGCGAAGGTACTGTGAAGAGGCACCAGTAGCTTACATTCGCACTCTTGCTAGTCGGTTGTCATGGTTCCGAATTCTGCTCAGAAAGATTCTCATTCTATCCAACGCCGATTACGGCCCCGGGCTGATATTTCTCAATCAGGTCAGGCTGTGTCGGAAGAAGACTTGGAATCCTTTCGGTTCGATGTGACTGCTGGGAAAAAGCTGCGGATTGACGGTGGCTCATACTCGAAGAATGGCTCACATCCGTGCACGGCTCAACCTCAGCAAGTGGGACCGCAAGTCTTCTCGAATATTCTCGAAGAACCACAAGCAACGGCCAGCGTTCCTCGAATTCAGATAGCGGCGAAAAGGTCCTCTCAGCAGGGACGTAAGAAGTTTCCTTCCTGGGCGGCTAGCTTGTTTTTGCACGTCTTATTCATTTTATTTTTGGCCTACTTTACGTTCTCCGCATTCGATCCGCAGGTTGACTTTACACTATCCCTGGAATCGGAAGCTTTCGTTGAAGAGGACGTCGAACTTCAGGAGATTGAGTTTGATCCCCTGGAAGAGATCGAGTCCGATGTGAATCAATTGGCCAGTGAAATACAAGAAGCATCCCAGATATCGGCCAGCGAACTGAGTGCCGAGGTAGCGCTGGCAGATATGTCAAACCTTTCTGGTTCAGAAAATCTTGGGTTGGGAGAATTGTCTGGATTGTTCGGCGCACGCGGCAACGCGCTCAGCGAAATGCTCCCTGCCAAGGAAAAGCTTACGGCCACTTTCTTTGAGACGAAAGTCGAGGGGCGGCGAATCGTTTACGTCGTCGACAACTCGGGAGGTATGCGAAGCGGCGAACTGGAAACACTCATAGACGAATTGATGAAGAGTGTCGAATCACTCAGCGACAAACAAGAGTTCTATGTAATTTTCTATAGCGACTCGCTATATCCGCTTTTTTATCCCGATCCGGTTCAGCGATTCGTTCCAGCTAATGATCGGTTTAAGGAACAATTGCGCAGATGGCTCGATACGGTAGAATTCTGTCAGGGAAATGTCGTAGACAATGCGATTGAGGCGGCCACTCTCATACGTCCCGATGTGGTCTATCTCCTAACGGATGGCGATTTGGATCAAACGCGCGATCAGCGGAGGCTTACTTTTTTGCTCAACCCTCAAGGACGTCGCTTTCCGATTCACACATTTGGGATGGGTACCGGTGAGAAGGGGAGAGCAGCCGAAAAGCTGCAACAAGTGGCAGAGGCCAATTACGGGAAGTTTCGTGCGGTGAAAATCTCCGCTGCCGCCAAGAACGCTGCTCTCAGGAAGAAACGTCCCTACCACGATAAGGAACCCGGAGACATCTGGGGCCGCAATGTAGGGAGCAGTTGGGGAAAACGTTAGCTGGCGCAAAAAAAGCGGGTCTCGGACGAGCCAAATACACATTGACTTGATAGGTCGGTCAGGGGCAATTGCACCGACACACCACAGTTCGTCCGAGACCCCGCGGGCCAGTAAAGGAGAGGCTCGAGGCGAGTCGGAGGACTTCTCGAACCGACCCTTTTAGAATGCACACATCGTGCCGATATCCTATCCACCAATTCTGTCCGGCCACGGTTCAATGCCCTAACCAACTGACACCAAAAGACTTAGCGTGAGACAACGCTCCTCATTTGGACTCTGTTTTCCCTTGTAGAGCTGCCATAAGATAGGCAAAATCACTTGGGCAAAACGCCACATTTCTTCCGGAAATGGGTAATAATGCCTCCTAATTTCTCAGTACTGAGAGAATTCGTTATTGTGAGCATTTCTTGTCTCACATCGAGACAAACAGAGAAGTGACTTGTTTGCAACCAGTTTCTTGCATTGGACTTACGACAAGTAGTGCGCCTTCTCTCATTTACAAGTTGATCAGGTATTCCAATGGGGTGGAAAAAGCAGGAAAACTCAAATCGAGACGTTCTTGTACGTTAGTTTCTCATAGAAAGGAGGCTCCGCTTCAAACACTCAGAGTGCGTAGTTCGTATCAAGAAATGCGGTTATATTGCTCCAGACTTCAGTCACCCTCGCCCCCAATGGAATCTACAGTGCCCAATTACCCCTCCCAAATAGGTCCTCTTCTGTGCGGAAGAGATCAACCGCTACTGTGGATTGCAGGGCCGTGCGTGCTGGAGAGTAGAGATTCGGCACTAGAGATTGCCGAGGAGTTGCAGCGTGTGGCTCGCCTGTTGTCGGTTCAGTTGATATTTAAGGCCTCTTTCGACAAGGCCAACCGTACCAGCAGCAGTTCCTATCGTGGCCCAGGACTCGATGACGGGCTAAAGATTCTCCATGATATCGGCCAGACTACCGGGTTGGCTATTACGACCGACGTCCATGAATCGCAGCAAGCCTCCGCTGCGGGGGAAGTATGCGACCTATTGCAAATCCCTGCCTTCCTCGCGCGCCAGACAGATCTCCTGGTTGCTGCTGCTCATACTGGTAAGGCGGTTAACGTGAAGAAGGGCCAGTTCATGTCCCCTGGCGATATGCAATTTGTCATTGCCAAACTTGCAGATGCCGGTTGTGAAAACATCTTGCTCTGCGAACGAGGAACTTTTTTCGGGTATGGTAGATTGGTGAACGACATGCGAGCCATTCCCCAGATGCAGTCCTTCGGAGTGCCCGTCGTATTTGACGCGACCCACAGCGTCCAAGAGCCTGGCGGGCTTGGCGGAGCAACGGGTGGCAATCGCGCGATGGTAGAACCTTTAGCCCGCGCAGCAATGGCAGTCGGTGCGGAAGGATTATTTACAGAGACCCATCCTGACCCCGACAAATCACCAAGCGACGGTGCAAACATGATTCCTCTGTGCCAGATTGAGTCGGTTATGCGACGTCTCGTGGCCATTAGGCAAGCGACCGCCCAAATTGAGTGAGTGACAGAGTGAATAGAAACAACATCATAATATTTGGCGCAATCGTCTTGGTCGTTGGCCTCTTGGCTGCTGTCAGTTGCAATGATAGTTCTTCGCGCTCAAGGCTTGGGCGATCGGCAGGCAGGCAGTCGCAAGCTCGACAGGATAACATGTCGGTGCTCCTGGAGACCGTCGCCAAAACACTCAACGCACTGCCCGACGAGACGGTTCTCGACCTCGTTCCCCCAGTGCCGATTCTCGATGATTCTACTAGCGCAGACGGCAAGGAAGTATTGGCAACGCTCGACGTGAATCCCCAGGACCCGGAGGGAGGCTACAACTATCTCTCCGTTCCTGCCGGCAATGGGAACTTCCGAGGATTGCATGTTCAAGCAGGCGACATCGTGCGCTACTTTATTGACTACGACGAAGAGAGTTTCGAACATGGCGGTGGTGTCGAGGTGGATTATGTCGAACTGCCCGTAAGGCGACTCGATACAAACAACTCCCAAAATGCACTGATCCTGGATGTCTCTCTTAGTGGCCCCGTGCCTGAACCTCATCGAATCGAGATCTGGCGTTTTTCTGATCGGCGAATGAACGAGATTCGCCTGCGGCTAACACGCTATATTCGCCAACGCAGACCAGCTATCGCCTGGGAGCCTACTCCCGACGAAACTGCGCTAGTGCAGTTGACGGATCGTGTAAATCAGTGGTTCCGCAATTTAAAGGCGGATCAAGTCGACTGGCAGCCGAGCGATTTAATTGACACTCTACCGCAGAATATTCGAGACGCGGAGTCAATTGCTCCTCTAGTCACCCCAAAGGCACTCCGCGAAGGGCTCTTCGATTTGGCAGATGTCCGCTCCCTCCAGGAGGCGATCTGGCTCCGTGATATCGGAAATTGGGCTAAGAAAGATGCGTACGAAAAGGTAGATATCGCTCTAGCATTGTTCGATTGGACGATTCGCAATATTCAACTCGACGAATCCGATCAGCCAGGATTTGTTCACCAGCCGTGGCAAGCACTCATGTACGGCCACGGGTCAGCAGAGATGCGTGCATGGGTCTTTGCAGGCCTCTGCCTCGAGCAACAACTTGATGTCGCAATGCTCTCAGTCAATGAAGAGGGGAAAGATCCCAAGTGGTGGCTCCCTGCACTGGTGGTCGATGGCGAGCTCTACTTGTTTGATACTCGCCTTGGACTACCGATTCTGGATGCGGAGGCTGAACAGGTCGCTACGCTGAGCGAGGTGATCGCTGACCCTAGTCTCTTGAGAAATCTGGACCTGGCTGACGAGTATCTCTACCCCTACACCAAAGAGGATTTAAGTCACATCACAGCGAGCGTCGTAGCCACGCCACTACAACTTTCACGGAGGGCTGCAGCCTTACAAAATGCCCTTCAAGGGGAAGATTTTGTCGTGCTAAGTTCTCCCCCCAGGGGGCTCCCTGAAGCACTTAAGAAACTAGAGAACATCGCCGAAGTTAAATTGTGGGCGTATCCCTATGAAGAGCGGCTCGCTGAAGAATCGATGAAGAGACCTCAGCGCGAATTGGCAGCCCAGCAAGTCTTGGCGTTTTCACAACGGCCACGTCTTTGGAAAGCACGCGTGCTGCATTTTCAAGGCACGAAGCCGATTCCTGTCTCCCAGCAGGACGATCCGCTGGCCCAACCGCGACTGGGTCACCGAGAAGCATTACAGCAATATCAAAATGGCGACATTCGCACTCCCGACGCGGTGCTTGACCAGTTTGACGCCAGCAAACAGATGATTTATCGAGCAATCAAATACTCGGCCAGCTACTGGCTGGGCCTGTTGAGCTACGACGAAGGTAAATTTGAGGTGGCGGAAGACTGGTTTCGGCGGCGAACGTTGGAAGCCCACTCGAATGGGTTTTGGACCCCGGGTGCCAATTACAATCTGGCACGCACGTTGGAACAACTTGGTCGAAATGAGGAAGCCATCGAAATCTTGGAAGCCGATCAATCACCACAACGATTCGGCAATCTCCTCCGTGCACGCAGAATCACTGCTACCGAGAAGCCGGATAAATCACCCGCAGACTGAGATCGGAACCGCTGCGCGATGATCAACCTTTGGAAACGCCACTGGTTCCTTATCTTGTTGGGAATCGTGCTGCTCGTTGGAATGGCATTTCCTTATGCCTGCTCCAGATTTGCCTTCGCGATTCCCAAGAACTGGGTCATCGCCGTGGTACTCATGCTCATGGCGCTGCCTCTGCATATCGACGCGATGTGGAACGCGGTGCGTCGCCCGGGACCTGCCTTTCTTGCCGTGGCCATCAATGCCATAGTCGTCCCCCTCTTAGCCTGGCCGTTAAGTTTTTTGCTCAAGGGGGAACTTGCAATTGGTCTCGTGATTGCTGCCGCAGTCCCTTCTACTATCGCGTCTGCCACGGTTTGGACCCGATTGGCCGGGGGCAACGAAGCGATAAGCATCATGGTAACCGTCGTCACGAATCTGGCTTGCTTTCTAGTTACTCCTGCTTGGGTGTGGTTTATCATCGGGCGGGTAAGCAAGACCGAACCCTTTTCTGAAATGGCAATCAAGCTTTTGTTAATCGTGGTGTTGCCGATTATGGTTGCCCAGCTATTGAGATTGATCCCAGGGGTCTCGCGTTTCGCCACCGAGAAAAAGCCCCTGTTGAGTATCCTGGCTCAGGCGGGCTTACTGTCAATTGTGTTGCTGGGCGCCGTTCATGCAGGAATGCAGCTTACAGCACTGCATGGAAAACTGGCCGGGATTACTGGGCAAATTGCATTGATGATGGTCCTGGCAGCCACAGTGCATGTGGTAGCTTGGTTCTTGGGATATCGGGCAGGGGGGTGGCTCAGATATTCGCCAACTGACTCGCTGGCAGTGGCCTTTTCAGGGAGCCAAAAGACCCTGATGGTCGGGCTGGCGATCGCATTGGAATTTGGCGGGTTGGCCATCCTGCCGATGCTTGCCTATCACATCGAACAATTGCTGATCGACACACTACTTGCAGGGCGCTACCAAGTCAGCGATCTTGTAGCCGAGCACGCGCCTGATTGACGAGGTCCTGCACGCGCTGGTGAGCAAGGTCCTTGATCTCAGCGGTCTGCAAACCTTCGTATTCCAAGGGCGCGCCGATCTCAACAGCCACTCGTAGTTGCTTGAGCCCTGCGATGCGTTTGATATGGGCCATGAACGACTCTGCCTCGAAGTAGGCCGCGTCGTTGTCATAAGCGATCCCCATCGGCAAGATTTGAGAATCCGAGCGTCGGGCAGCATTGAACGCTCCGTTGTGAAACGGGCGAACTTCATCGCCAGGATACGCGGTCCCTTCAGGGAACATAGCAACCGCTTCGCCCCGTTCCACGACGTGTGCGACTTCCTTTAAGACGGCTGCACCACTACGGCGGGAAGTGCGGTCGACGAACAGCGTACCAATGCGCCGGGCACCAAAGCCGATGACCGGCCAACTAGCCACGTCATGGCGGCTGATGCAATGGGCCTCGACCGTGGCCAGCACGACGGGAATATCCATCCCCGAGCGATGGTTGGCAATAAAAATACGGCCTCGACCATCTTCATCGCATCCGTGAACCAACTTGCCGCTGTCATCCGAATGACTGTGTGCTTCGACATGGACACCGAATATCCACAGATTGATTCCTGCCCAGCGCGGCACCCAACGATTGATCACTCGAATTCGGTTTCGCTTGCCGACGAATAGTAGGTTGAATTCAAAGAAGATCCAACACACAACCGTGTTTACTAGGAAAGCAAAAACTCGAAGGCCGAATCGCAAAGAATGTAGCAAGGATTAACTTTCGACTAGTGTTCGGCTGTTTTCATCAAAGTTAGCCATGGCCAGAAAACCATAGTTGATGCTCTCGTAAGTACGATGGCCTTTCGGCCATGGCTACCAAAATAGAGTTCTAATTGGCGATGAGTATAGCATCCACTCCTATTTTCGCCACAGCACCAATGTGCTATGCACCATCATCGCTCCCATCCCAACGGCAAATACGACAAGATCGGTGAGCGCAGCCTGTTGCACGCCAAAGCCCAATCGGGCGACCCAGGTAGCAACTCCCGCGACCGCAGTCCCTATCAGCACCATCCACCCTCCTGTCACACGATTCACAGCGAACCACTTCTGGGAATCCGCCAAAGTCGAGCGTGTACGGAACCCATACACCCGATTCGGCGGCACTTTGCCGAAGTAGAGAGGCACCCCCAACACGACCAGCACCCCCCCGACGACCAGGTAGACGAACAGGATGGCGGTAGCGGGATCGACTTGTTGCATGGTGAGATAGTTTTACTATGGCCAGGCTGAGCAGGAAAACCCATGTTGTTTCTATACGAGTCTGCAATTTATCGATTTGAGTTCATTGGCTCTAAATCCAAGAAATTGAGGTACTTGCTCGCGGAAAATGGCGATTCTCGGCCCTTGTCTATTCGACATAGTACTTGTATTATGTGTAATTCAAAATCGTTCCTCAACGGAAACTGTGATAGACCAGGCGGACACATACTGATGTCAAGCCGGGAGCAAGTACGATGCAAACAGACATTCATCCTAAATATTTTGAGACCAAGGTCACCTGTGGCTGTGGCAACACGTTTACGACGGGCAGTGTCCGCGAGGAACTGAAGGTCGATATCTGCAGTGCCTGCCATCCGTTCTATACGGGCAAGCTTAAGTTCGTCGATACGGCGGGCCGCATTGAGAAATTCAAGAATAAGTTTGCCAAGGCCGGTTACGCCAGCCTCGGCAAAGGGAAAAAGGCTAAGGACGACAAGAAGTAGCTGGGGTTATGGATTTGTCTTTCCTAACCTTTAGTCTCTAAACTCCAGCCCCTTCCATGCGCGACCTCTTAGAAGAAAAGCTTGCTCGCTTCGTTGAACTTGAGCAGCAGATGTCCGATCCCGAGGTCATGGCCAGCTCTCAGTTGATGGCCGCTGTGGCGCGCGAACATGGCTCTCTCGCAAAATTGGCGACCAAGTATCGCCGCTTCAAACAGCTCAATAACGAGATCGTAGAGACTCGTGATATGATCGAGGGGGAGGACCTCGACATGAGGGAGCTTGCAGAACAGGAACTTCCCACGCTCATCGACGAACGGGAAAAACTCTGGAACGAACTGCTTGAGCTCACTCTTGGGGGAGCTGATGCCAATCGCACCCGTTGTGTGATGGAAATCCGTGCTGGAACCGGCGGTGATGAGGCGGCCCTGTTTGCTCGTGATTTATACGAGATGTACAAGCACCACGCCGAGGCAAAGAGATGGAAGATCGAGGTTCTTGATCACAGTCCTACTGAGTTGGGTGGATTCAAGGACATCACTTTGGCGTTGGAAGGGGAGGGCATCTATCGTGAGCTACAGTACGAGAGTGGTGGACATCGAGTCCAACGCGTTCCCCAGACTGAAACACAGGGCCGCATCCACACCTCTGCGGCAACCGTGGCAGTGATGCCGGAGCCAGAAGACCTTGAGATCACTATATCCCCGGATGATTATCGGCTCGATAAATTCTGTGCGAGTGGCCCCGGCGGTCAACATGTAAACAAAACTGAGTCGGCAGTCCGACTTACTCACCATGAAACTGGCATCGTGGTTCAATGTCAGGATGAAAAAAGCCAGCACAAGAATCTTGCCAAGGCTCTGCGAGTATTGAAAACAAGGGTCTATGAAGCGAAACGGGAAGAGGAAGATCAAAAGCGGGCAGATGAACGCAAGACGCTGGTCGGCTCCGGGGACCGCAGCCAGCGAATTCGAACCTATAATTTCCCTGATAATCGTATCACAGATCACCGCATTGGGCTGACACTCTATAAACTGGATCAGGTGATCGCCGGCAACATGCAGCCGGTCACCGATGCCCTGGTTGATTACGACCGCCAGCAGCTCCGCGATGCCTTTGGCGCAGACGAATAATGCGCAAGCTAGAAGCGTAAACTCAACTCTTAGGAGAATCCAAGCAATTGGCCGACGAGCAAACTACTGCCGAGCCATGGACCATTGGGCGCCTATTAACCTGGACAACCGACTTTCTGCGCGGCAAGGGTGCTGACAGCCCACGGCTGGATGCCGAGGTACTGCTGGCCCACGCCCGTGGCTGCCAGCGGATAGAACTCTACACAGCATTCGACGAAGAACCTTCGGAGTCCGTCCGCACGACTTTTCGTGAGCTGGTAAGTCGACGCGCAACAGGTACTCCGGTTGCCTATCTGGTTGGGCAACGCGAATTCTTTTCGCTCAGTTTTGAAGTAACCCCCGACGTGTTGATTCCACGTCCTGAGACCGAGCAACTGGTGATTCGCGCCCTCGATCTGGTTAAGGAAGTAGATTCAGCAGAGACTCTCAGAATTGCCGACGTGGGGACTGGGAGCGGCGTTGTTGCCATCTGCTTGGCCACGCATCTCAAAAACTGTCTTGTGACCGCAATCGAAATCAGTCCGACTGCCCTGGCGGTCGCCCAGCGCAACGCTCGGAAGCACGGCGTTGCCGAGCGGATCGATTTTCTCACTGGCGACTTGCTGGAGGCCTTACCTGCAGAGGAGCAATTCTCAATCGTGGTCAGTAATCCCCCATATGTCTCATCGACCGAGATGGCGGAGTTGGCCCGAGATGTGAGCGAACATGAGCCGCACCTGGCGCTTGATGGTGGTGAGCAGGGAACGCAGGTGATTGAGCGGCTCATAGCTCAGGCTCCCAAGTACCTTTGCAGCGAGGGATGGTTGCTGCTGGAAGTGGGCTCATCGAATGCAAATCGCGTGGAGGAACTTATTTCACAAAACCCAAGCTTGGAGCTTCACGAAACGTTGAAAGATATTGCCGGCCTTTCGCGAGTCGTGCAAGCCAAGAGAAAGTAGGTGATACTTATGGATAAAGCAGTCCAAGATCCTCTTCGCTGGATCGCGCTGGTGATGCTCAAGGAATCTGAGTTACCCAAGTTCGACAATGTCAACAAGTTCATTGGCGAGAATTTTGCGAATCCACCAACATTGCAAGTGGCTGGCTCAACCGACAATCTATTCACTTGTACCATTGGCGAGTACACGGCGGCGGTGACTCTGGTTCCCCGACCCGTCCCTCCATCGCAATTGGAAGGCCCATGTGCAACGGCGTGGTACTGGCCAACGGCAAGTGAGGCCCTCCGCGATCACCAGGCCCATCTGCTGGTGGCATTGGTGGATGAGGGAAGCAAGTCGATCGAAAAAAGCATCGCACTCACTCAACTGGTAGGTGGATTGCTGGGTTCTTCTGCAGCCGAGGGCGTGTTTTGGGGACCGGGCCGATTGGTCCATCCCACTCAGGCTTTCCTTGAACAGGCGACTCAGCTTACTCCGCAAGACCTGCCGTTGTTCTTGTGGATCGACTTTCGCGTGGAGCGTGAGAGCGACGACAGCTGCCGACTATACACCACCGGAATGGAAGCACTCGGCAAGACCGAGTTGGAAGTTGCCAACTTCACAGGCGAGCCTCAAACGCTTCTCGAATACGCCTACAACGTGGCCCACTACCAACTCTGCAAGCAGAAGCAGATCAACGAAGGAGACACGGTTGGCCTGACCGAAGAAGTACAAGCCGTCGCCCATCTAGGTAAATCGATGTTCGATCCCGAGTTGGATGTGATCCAGTTGGAGTTTCAGTCATCTGTTGATTGAGACTCATGCGAGCCAGAAGCGTAAGCGTCTGGAGCTTGCGGCAACTGCTCCAGGCACTAACGCTTCTGGCTCGCCGGGGATTGCTTCAGGCTCGTCTGCTTACGCTTCTTCGGCCTCACCCCCACGATATATCTTCTGCCGAAGAGGATTACGACTACTCGTAAACGGTCCCTCGGTGGTGTCGTCTTCGAGGGCCATCGCCATCATTTGTAGCTTGGCGTCAAGGTCATCGGCGTGGTGGACGATCAAGGCTTCGGGGGTCATGGGGGGTTTCGGAGAGCCCCATTCAGGGAGCCGTTGGTGGGCGACGATGATGTGCTCAAGCCGCAACAATTTCTCATCCGAGATCGTGTTCTCCTCGGCCGTCTCGCGGATGATGTCGCGGCCTTGCAGGATGTGGCCGATGAGGGTGCCGGCGGGGGTGTACTCGGCACCGGCGGGGGTCGTGCTGAGTTCGCGAACTTTGCCAATATCATGTAATATTCCGCCCGCAATCACCAGATCCTTGTCTAATTCCATTTCGGGATACAGCTCGGCATACTTATCTGCAAAGTACACGCACGTCTTAGCCACACTTAACACATGCTCCAGAAACCCGCCGACATGGGCATGGTGATTGAATTTGGCCGCTGGGAGAGTGAGCAACGTCACCTGATACTCTTCGAGTATCGCCTGCACAAAGGTCGAGACCTCTGTGTCTTCGATCAGGTCTTTGGTAAGCGCGATTAGCTCCTCGTACATCTCGTGTGGATCGAACCTCGAACTCGGCAAGCACATCTCCGGGCGGAAACCCTCTGCCGCATCCGCCTCGACGACGACACGAATCTTGCGGATCTCCAACTGCGGGCCATAATCGGTTTCCCGATAGAGTGCCCGTAATTTGTAGAATTCGCCGACCGTCCATTGGTCGCGACAGACGGTCGCCCAGCTTGTGTCATTCCAAATCGGAAAACTCACCTCGCGATGGGCATCACGAAAAGCCACCTTGTAGTAGGGCTTGCCGTTCTTGGTGGTCAGTTCTTCTTTCGCCGAGAGCAGGGCGAAAAAATCGGCCTCCTGCCCGTTGGTCAATTCAGAAAGTGGCGTGAGCGACGAGGATACGTCCCCGCCATCAAAGAGAGAAGTTTGGGCGTTAGACATTATCAAGACCTTTCGAGCGGAATCTTTCACTCAACCTTATTCACTCAGTGGGGCAAATCGTACTCGTTCCACAAGCTTGTGTTGCTCACCATTGTCGTCCATGTAGCCAGTTATGGCGGTGATCGCATTCATGGCGTAGCGATATTTTAGATTGTAGTCGGCATCGATCTCCACTTCCTGGTCCGAGGAGCCGGGCCCCGCGTCGTCGCCGATGAGGCTGCGGATTCGCGATTGCAGATGATAGAAAGGGGTATCCCCGTCGAGCGCCACATCTCCAAACTGCACACGAGCTAGTTCTCCTTCGGGAGTGGCCCGCAGCCGAACCCGCAGGAGCGGCGTCTCGCTCACGGCGCTGGCTGTGCTGGTCTGGGCCGAGGGCATACGGATATTGAAGTCCCCTTCGGGCAGTACGATTTTAAACGTAAACACAAAGAACACCATCAATAGAAACACGATGTCAATCATCGGCGTCATCTGCAAGACAATATGCTCACGGTGATCTGTGTTACGAAATTTCATTTTGAATAATCTGGCAAGCCGGTTGCGTAAGCTTCCGGTAGAATTAGTTCATTGTAAGTAGTTAGTCACTTCGTGTTCCCCTTCGGGACGCGGCTAAGCCATCGGAATTCCGCATTCATTCCCCACGAATTGTTCGGATGTCGCTTTGCTTGCCGCGGAGGGCGAATTTCTCGAAACCGAGTTGCTGACAAATCTGGATCACGCGCTGGACCATGCCCGTCTTGGCATCTTCGTCTCCACGGACAATTATCGTGACATCACCAATGTTCTTGGTTGTCAATCGCTTGATGATCTGCGTTTCCTGCAAGAGAGCCGAACGGAGGGCTCCGATAGTCACGAGCTCTTTACCACCGTAAATGAAATGGTCGTCGTCGGTGATATGGATCGTCAATGGCTGTTCATAGGGCGATTCGGGAGGGCGGGCAAGTTCGCTAGCCGGCAGAGTGACTCGCTGATCTTGTTCGACTTCTGAGAAATTGATCACAAACATAAAGAAGGCGATCAGCAAAAACGCCATGTCGATCATAGGGGTCAGATCCCCCTCTACGATTCCGTGCGGTCCCCTCGACTCGATGCGCATCGATATAGTACTCCGACGACTGCTATGGCTGAGTAGGCTGCTTTTGGAATCGACTCATGAGGCCTTCGCTAACAATTCCAACCTCAAGCACCAATCTGGCCATCTTGTTACGCAGCAGATTGTACGCGGCCAGAGCGGGGATCGCCAAAGCCAGACCTACAAGAGTCGTGTACAGGGCCGTTGAAATACCTTCGGCCAGATCTTGGGGGTTTGGAGCGCCGGCGGTTGTGTTAGCAATAATCTTGAAGGAGCTGATCATTCCGCTCACAGTACCCAATAGCCCGATCATAGGACTTAGTGAGCCGATCAACGCGAGATAGCTAAGCCGATGTTCCATTCGCATGTTTTCTACTTCGCCAACTTCTTGCATCGCTTCGATGGCCTGCGTATAGCCTACGGAAACCTTTGACAGCCCAGCCGAGAGAACGTGACCCAGGAAAGATTCATCGCTCTTGGCCAAATCGTACGCTTGCTGATATTGCTTCGCGTCGAGTTCCTTCTCAAACCCTTCGACAAGCGTGCTGGGGATCACGTTCTCTTTGCGAGCTGTGATCAGGTTCATCACGAACAGTGCTACCAGCGAGAGCGAAAGTCCAAGGAACACTAGCCCAAAGAACCATCCCAGGGAACTTGCAGCCTTTTGTAGGTAGCTCACTTGCTTGACAGTGGGTTCTGATACCACGGTGTCTCCTGTGGCAGCGGCTTCTTGTGCTGATGCGTGCGGAAACTGGAAACAAGAAACAAACACCGCCAATGAAACAAGGGCGTAAACAGACCGGCGCCAGCCGCGCTGAGAGAAAAGTAAAGTGTTGTTGGCCAATTGCATGGTCTAGAATGCTCCAAGTTAAGGGAGTTATTAGGGGAACTCTAATCTACCGTGTTGAGTTGATTCTCGCCACGATTAATTCCTCAGCCTTTTTCGCCTAATCGGTTCATCTTAACGTCCTGTCCAGCGGCTCATTGGATACTCGTCGTTCAAGCGCTGCTCGGCATCGGCCGCGCGAGTGGGCTGATTCATTCGCTTCCAGATTATTGCCAAATGATACAAGGCTTCAGCGTGTTCGTCAGGATCGTCTGGAAAGAGCAAATCAACATGCAGGAAAGCATCGCGAGCTGCACGAGGGTTATCTACAGCGAGATAGCTATTACCCAAGGCATTGTACCCTTGAGCCAGCAGTTGCGTGTCGTCGCTGGGAGCCGAGACAATCGTCCGCTTGATCGTTTCCAGACCTTCTTCCAATTCTCCCGTCGCTGAGAGACTGACTGCTCGCTGGAGTGAGGCGATTGTGATCAGTTCCTCAGAGGCTGGGTTATCTTTGGCAAATTCCAAGGCAGCATCAAATTGTTCGATTGCTCCGGACGGGACTCCCTCACGTTGCATTAGTTGACCGACCAAGAATGCCGACCGAGCTTTGTAGTACGCCGCTGGAGCTTTCGCCAGAGTTTCATACTTCTTTTGCGCCGTAGCAGGTTCCCCCGCGCCCAGATACAAGTCTCCCTGCAGTTCGATCGCTTCCGGCACATGGTAACTAGTGCGGTTATCCAGGAGAAAACTACCAACAGCAGCAATAGCTTCCTTGAGATTTCCTTTACCGGCCAGGGCCAAGTTTCCTTGGCAGACTATATTGAGAAATTGAAATTCCTGGCGAATCTCAGGGCGAACCATGTCGTTGGAATCAAGTTTCGCCAAAGATTCTTGTGCGGAGTCGAACCGGCCCCGGCCAATTGCCCTACGAATCGAGTTGAACTGTGGCGGTTCCCCCGCAAATGAGATGATGCGAATCTCTTCAGCAGGTATTTCACTGGTGACACCTCCTTTGGAAATCGTTACCCCCAGCGCAGTCGTCTTGATGATCTCGCCAGAGTCGATCCCATTTCGACGCTGAACACGGTCGATCCCCGTTTGTGCCTTTGCGGGCAATGCTAGAAAAGTCCCCGCAATGACAGACAGGCACAGCAGAACTACTGGTTGGTGGAGTAGTCTCATTGTTGGGCCTCTTTCAATAGGGAGTTAAACTTTTGCTGCCAAACGGGCCCGCCTAGGTCTGGATAGAGTTGTTTCAGAGTCTCGATACTCTGTCGAACTGTGTTCAATTGCTTGGCACGCTGATCACCGCTAGCCATATTGGCACCTGCCAGCCTAGCCTCGGCGGCATGAAAGCGGGCATCGAAATACAGATCATAAAACTTCGCAGCTTTGGCTGATGAAGCAGGATTATTCTGCGCAGCAGCATTTCGCTTGGCCAAGTCGGCGAATTTGGCCATCTTGAGCCAACCCCATATGAGGTTCTTACCGTCTGCCTGCGGTTGAGTACCTTGAATTGCTTCATCAAGCTTCTTTGGGTCCGACTCGGTGGATCCCCATTGTTGAAGTGCCTCAGCAGCCGCTCGCTGAAGTTCGAGGATGTTGGGCTTGTCGGCGAGAACTGCCGAAAATTGCTCGACGGCCGGTGCGAATTTCCCTTGTGACAATAAACATTCTCCTAATTTCTTATGCACCGCCAGGATAGCAAGTTCACTCGGTGCACTCTTGGGATCTTTTTCGGCATCCGCCAAGAGACTGCGGTAGGCCTTCTCTGCCTGTTCGATGTAGCGTTTCGCGTCAGCACCGCGAAGGCTATCTCCTAGCTGCAGGCTCGTCTCAGCAAGCCAAGTCCGAACCGACCAGCTCTGCGATTCCCCTCTCTCTGCTATCTTTTCTATCAGACTCGCGAATGCTGCGGCTACTCTGCGAGCCTTGTCCTGATCTCCGCTCGCGGTGAGCGCTTTGATCTCTTTCTGAAGTTGCAGCCCTAGACTCACATACATTCCGGTAAGCTGTCTTTGGGCCTGCGCTGAGGAACCAGTAGCATCTTCCAACCGCTCCATCATGGCGATGGCTTGTTTCTCCAGCGGCGGATCGACCGACAAATAGACTTGTAAGGCTGCCTTGCAAGTTTCCAGTGCAAAGGCCGAACTACTGGCAAACTCCTCTCTATCAAGCTGGGCAAGTGGCCCCACTCCAGGATTTTCTAAGACTGCAAGTGCACGGGTCACATCGCCACTGGCTAATAGCAATTGCACGTAATACAGCACGTCTGCGGCTTGAGAAAGACTAACCTGAGAATTCTTCGAAAGCGACTGGTATCCTTCGGCCAGCAAAACTGCGGCATTTGACTTGAGATCCTCTGCACTTGCATCTTCCTTACCTTCCGCAGAAAGTTGCAAATAACGGGTCCAGAGCGAACCACCCAAGCCAAGACTCGCCATGCCACGAGATTCAGCAGGCAAATTGGCTAGCAGTTTATCTGCTTCATCAAATTGGTTCTCCCGCATCGCGATAGAAATCAATAAGTTGGTTGCCGTCACAGCGGCAGGAGAATCGTTCCAGCGATCTACAATCAACTCAGCAATTTGACGGAGTTTCTCACTTGCCTTGGCAATTTCGTCTACGTTCTTCTTTGTTTGTGCCTCAAGAAATTGCCGTTCGTAGACAGCCAAGGTCACTTGAGCAGCAGTGGGGGCGAAGGGACTGTCGGGATGTTTTTCCGCTATTTCTAGCCCAAGTTCTGCAGCCTCGTCGGTGCGACCTCCTTCCCAATACAATCGACTTAAGTAGTATCGTGCCGCAACCAAATCTTCCTGTGAGACATCTGCCTCATCAAACTTGAGGGCCGCCTCGAAATAGCCAATGGCAGCCGTGCGGTTATCGTCAGCTTGCTGCTTCAGATCGGAGACCGCATCGGGGTTATTATTGACAGCCAACTTCGCCGCGAGTTGAGCCGAGCCCAGCTGCTCGATTGCCGACTTGCCCGCAGCAAAAGCTTCAGCAAAGCCCTTTACTTCAACCGGTTTCGTTCCGCCACCGGCCAAAAGAGCTAGCGCAGCCCGAGCTTCGTTCTGAAACTCACCCGGTTGACGCGCGACTTCGCGCAGGAGTTTGCGCACCTCAGCGCGCATTCGGCTCACACTCCCATCCGCATCATCATCATCGATTTTCTGTATGTAGGCATTTGCCAGAAGGAAGGAAACGGCAAGCCACTCCGTCTGTTCAAGTTCTTCGTTGCGAGATCGATCGAGCCAGTCACGACACTCCTCGATGGCTTTATCGATATTGCCGGCAGTAAGTAGGCATTCCGCCCGATAGCGAACGGCTCGGGAAAGCAATTTGCGAAAATCGGCCTGTCCGAGTGGCTGGCTCATGAGTCGATCGTAGATCTCTAGAGCCTCTCCACAATTGCCCATGTCCTGATAGCATCGCCCTTCGTACAACTGGGCGTAGAACCCGACTAGCTTGTTTTCGTATTCTTTTTGTAGTTTATTGAATCCAGCTGCGGCAACATCCAGTACCTCTCGCCGCTCTGTGGAATCTTGGGGAAAAGTTCTCGCCTTTTCGTAATTCAGATTTGCCAATAAGAAACGAACTTCGGCTTGCTTATCTTCCAATACCTGTTGCTGTTTGAGGATTTCTTTATTGGATTGACCCGGCCGAGCGCGTGGCAGCGTATCCAGTCGCTGGGTAATAGAACTCTCGGCTTGTTCCAAGATCAAGGCTGCCTCTTCCATCGAGGTGCGCGCCTTCTCAAAAAGTTGCTCACCGCCTCCCTGCGATGTTAATTGTTCAGCCTTCTTTAATGTCGTCAGTCCTTGATCTGCCAGCAAATTGCCAAGTTCACTTAGCGCAGCAAGACTATCAGGAGAATCTGGATGATTCGCTGCAAAGCTGCGCAACCCTTCGATTGCTTCAGACAACATCGCTTGCCGTTGATTCTCACTCATCGTCCGGCGAGCTATTTCACTGCGTGCAATAGCAATTTCTAGATCTGCACGACGCAGAAACTCGGGTGAGGCTAAGGGGTCTTCAGTGGCATGCTCTAGATATTCCAGCGCGACATCGTACCAGCCCCGTTCGCGCAATTTTGCGAGAAATTCACTCGCACGATCTTCGGCCAGTGCAGCATTAGAGCCGACTACCAACACAAAAATCGCGAAGCCAAGTATTCGACAAGCCATGAGTCTATTGTACATGTGAGAGTTTTCATCTGTTCCTGTAGACTGTTTTATTTTACACAATGTTATCCCCTAAACCAGCAGGGAAACGTATGCCTGGTGTATGATAAACTATAGGGATTAGATCGCGTGTGACTGTTGTGGCCAGTCATTAGTACGTTCATGGCTAGACTTACTAGAGAGCTTATACCACGACAATAGGACACTACCTTAAGTCCTTCGAAGGCCCCTCCGTGTTGCGATTCGGAACTACAACCTCCCGGCAGACTTCCCGCCCGTCAAACAAGATTGGTTGGCGAATTTGGGTCATCGTTGGCTTGATGGGGATTGTGATCGGAGCCATACAGTCTCTTAAGCAACCTGCAACGGTAGCTCAACTCGATGCTCTATTTCAGACGAAGCCTGATGAAGAGGATCTGCATTCGGCACAATCTGAACTACCAGAAGGACAGCAATTCCTGGAAGTCGAAACGAAACTGGACAAGAGTGCCCCTTCCGACTTGGGTGAAGCTTCCACAAATGTTGATCTGTCGCAGGTGAAAGACAACACCTATTTTCGCCCCCAAGAGAACGAAGCCTGGTTTGCGATTCTCGAAGGACTGCGCGACAAAGACTCTGAACAGATTCGTTCCGATTCTGTGGGTAACGTAACGTACGCACAACTACTGGCACAACCTGATGTGTACCGCGGCAAAATCGTGACAGTGCAGGGGAGGGTGCTTCGCGAAGAAAGTCTGGACGCACCATCCAACAACGTTGGGATCACTTCCTATAATCGACTGGTACTTCGGCCCAGCGGGGGAGGCGTATGGCCAATCATAGTCTATTGTCTTAAATTGCCTGATAACTTTTCTCATGGCGATAAGTTCCCTGTTGAAGTAGCAGTCGACGGTGTGTTCTTCAAGAATTGGTCGTATGCCTGGGATGAAGGGCTGGGTTTAGCACCTGTAATACTGGCGAAGAATACCAGTCTCCACCCAGCTCCTCCAACCGTCGAGTCTGCTAAAAATCATGGAACTGAAACAACCAAGACTCCTAGCAAATCTTCCGAAAAGTTGGCTGGCGGTTTTCGCGACGTCTTGGAGCTAATAGACTTAGGGCCCGAAATTCTAGAAAGATTTTTCGAAGGCCCAACATTGACGGTTGAAGATTGGCAGATTCTCTCACAACTCTTGGCCCGATTGCAAGCGTACGATGCTACTGAACTCGCCCGCTGGGTCCGACCGACCACAAAACTTTCTACTGATTCCGTTGGCGAACTGTTTGCAATATCAGGGACAGCATTTGAGTTTGAATCAATCGAAGTACCTCCTGAGTTTGTTCCGCTCTTGGAAATCGAAGAAGTCTATCGTTGCCGAATTCGCCTAGATGAAGCACGGACCGCAATCTTGTTTACATCGGAAATCCCCGAACGCTGGAAGGCGGTCACCAAGCTGAGCGAACCAGTTGAATGTCAAGCGATCTTGTTACGAGACGATGGTGACGATCTTCTCATGGTCACAAATCACCTGAATTGGTTCCCTGTGGCAGGGGTGCCCAGCGGCCAAGCGCTGCTCTCTCAGCACGGCATGGACGCTGCTTTATGGGATGCCATTAAGCAGCGAGGGAAGTTTGCCACTCCCGAAACGAGTCAAGAGGCGAAAGCCTTCTTCGCTGGCCTCTCTGCGTTAGAGAAGATACCTGCGGCAATATTGTCGGAGCAGGTCTCAGAGCACCTCGCCCTTCTGGCGGAATACAAACCTGCTAACCTCGACGGGACCACGAATAGGGTTGCCGCCACGGTTGCCGAGCAGGCCCAGAATGGTCTGTCTTCAGTAGTCCCAATGTTTCTCACTCCTGAAAAGCAAGTGGGAGAATTGGTTCGCCTAGAAGGTGTTGCTCGTCGTGCAGTGAAGATCCTGGAAGAGGAAGATTCTGTCAACCAAGACCAGTCCGAGCGATTTGACTACTATGAACTTGAAATATTTACTCTCGATTCACAAAATCTGCCTGTTATTGTTTGCGTGAGCCAACTGCCCGAGGGCTTCCCTCTGGGTGATAAAATTCGCGAGCAAGTTCGCCTTGATGGCATATTCTTCAAGAGCTGGCAGTATCGTTCGCGGAAACTTGTAGAAGCTAGCGGGGAGACAACCCGCCAGCAACAACGTTATACTCCGATAGTGTTGGCAAGAACTGTCTCATGGATCCAGCAGGTTCCCGATCGGCCGGGCTGGTGGGGACTCGCAGCTGGAGTTGGATTTTTAACTCTGTTGGCATTTGCCTGGGTCTGTTTTGCATCCAATTTGCGAAAAGACCGTAGAACGAGACCGACCGACGACGCGATCGACCTGTCAAACCTATAACAGCTTAAGAGTGTTCCCGGACTAATCCACGATGAGTGTCCTCGAAGAACGTGTTGCAACCCCACGCCGTAAAAGGGTCGTCAAGAACCCGGTCCCCTGGTACACGCCGCGATTCTGGCATGGCATGCGATTCTCGACTTGGGTTAGGACTCTGGCACACAATCAGTTTGATGTTTCTTTCACCAAGCTGCACACGGCTACCAGCATCACATTCATCTCTGGCCTCAACAGTCTTCTCGCAACGCTTGACCGGCTTTTCTATTCAAGAAAAGTAGAACAGGTGGAATTGGCACAACCTCCCATCTTCATTCTGGGCCATTGGCGCGCCGGCACGACGTTTCTCCACGAACTTCTCATTTGCGATCCGACGCATACTTACCCCAACACCTATCAATGCTTCGTGCCTCATCACTTCGTGCTGACAGAGAAATGGCTCGCCCCTCTCACAAGCAAGCTTATTCCAAGTCGGCGCCCCATGGACAACATGGCCGCCGGTTGGCAACGACCCCAGGAAGATGAGTTTGCATTGTGCAATCTGGGAGTGCCAACGCCCTACTTGTCGATGCTGTTTCCAAAACGCGGCGAAGCGTATCCAGAGTATCTTGACTTGCAGTCGCTGGAACAAAGTCAACGTCGAGCCTGGGGGAATGCTTTGCATCACTTTTTTAAGCGAGTTACGCTGCGCGACTCCCGTCGCATTGTCGTCAAATCTCCCCCTCACACTGCCCGAGTCCGAACACTTTGCGAGCTTTATCCCAAGGCAAAGTTCGTTCACATCGTTCGCGATCCGTACGATCTGTTCGTTTCAACCATGGGACTCTGGAAATCACTTAACGAAGTTCAGCGAATGCAAGGATTAGGTGATCAAGATTGGGTAGAGGAATACGTTTTGGGGTCCCTGGATCGCATGTATGCCGCCTATGAGGTAGATCGGAAGCAATTGGCGCAAAATCAGATCGTTGAACTGCGTTATGAAGACTTAGTCCAAGATCCACTCAATTGCGTCCGCCAGCTCTATGCGGATCTTGAGCTAGGAGATTTTTCTCGTGTTGAGCCAGCGATTAAGGAACATCTTGCAGCGGTGAAAAATTATCACCCGAACCACTATGAACTGGGTGACGAGAAAAGAGAGATGATCCGTCAACGCTGGGCCAGCTATTTTGAGAATTATGGGTACTGAGCCACGTTTTTTTAGGGGATCTTCCTATGTCTCAAACCCCTTCCACAGAGATTTCGCTTCTGCGAGATTGCGAAGCGAAACCAGAACACCCCGAATGCGAGTCTTGGCTACGGAAAGCTCTCTTGAGTTCAAACAATCGCACGGTCGCCAGGGCTGCACGGCTCATTGGCGATCAGAAGCGAAAGTCTCTCGCCGATGAATTGCGACAAGCCTACGACGGGTTTCTAGCGGAAGAGGGGAAACTCGATCCAGGTTGTTTGGCCAAGACGGCTCTTGCCGAAGTACTCAGGCAATATGAGTATCCGGACTCTGAATTCTTTCTCACGGGAATCCGCTATCGGCAATATGAACCGGTGTATGGCGGTTCCAGCGATTCGGCGGCCGAGTTGCGTGCGATCTGCGGCTTTGCCTTGATCCAGCAGAGCCATTCCCAAGCGATGAGTGAGCTCGTGGAATTACTTACCGATCCTGAGAAGACTTCCCGCGCAGGTGCCGCTCGGGCGATTGCCCATGGGGGTGGCGAAGCGAGCGAGTGGCTATTGCGGCTGAAAATATCCTGCGGCGATCCCTCTCCCGAGGTGATGGGGGAATGCTTTTTGGGCCTATTGCGATTGAATCCAAACGAGGGCATACCGCGCATCGCAAAATACTTGAACCATTCGAATAAGGATCTGGCCTGCGAAGCGGCCTTGGCACTGGGGGAAACTCGAATTCCAGCTGCATTTCCTCCCTTGCAGCAGCAGTTGAATCGCACCCAAGACGGCGAATTGGAGCGGGCATTGCTGATGGCGATGGGGATGTTGTCGCTTCCGGAGTCGGTTGAGTTCCTGCTGGCTATGGTCAATGAAGGAAACTACGCCAGAGCAACGGCCGCCATCCAGGCCTTGGCCCACAGTCGCGATTCGGCTTCCGTCAAGTCTCGACTCACCAAGCTGGTGAACGAACCAGCGAATGCCCGATTGCAAAGGGAACTAAAAGATGCGTTTGGGGAGTGAATGACATGACGCCATATGCCGAATTGCGTCACGCTGATTACCCTGCCAATGGCAGTCTTGGCATTTTCTTGCCTTTGAGTTGGTAAACATAGGCCAACACTTCGGCCACGGCGGCGTAGCTCTGGTCGGGGATGGGGTGGTTGATCTCGACTTCTTTGTACAAGAGTCGCGCCAGCGGTTTCCGCTCGACCACGGGAATATTGTTCTCCAAGGCAAGTCTGCGAATCCGCTGAGCAATCACGCCGGCGCCCTTGGCAACTACGATTGGGGCATGCATTTCTTCGGGGGCATATTGGATCGCGATAGCAAGTTCTGTGGGATTGGTAACAATTACGTCCGCCTTGGGGACGCTGTCGCCGATTCGATTGAGTGCCATTTGACGTTGGACGGCTCGGCGACGGGCGATGATCTGTGGATCACCTTGCAGGTTTTTCATTTCATCCAGAACCTCGCGGTGTGTCATTTTCAAGTCTTGCTCGTGTTTCCATTTCTGATACGCAAAGTCGAACAAGGCCAGCACTAACAAGGCCACACCAACCCACAGCGCAGTCGAGAGCACAATATCGATCATAAAAAGCGCCAACTCACCCGTATCAAATCCACTGCTGAATAGCACCTGGGCATGGCGCAGATACACGACTGTGGCGGCAACCACTGACACAACCGTGATTTTGAACATACCGAAGCCAAGTTTCACCGCACCGGTGAGAGAAAGTATCCGCTTGAGTCCGCTGAGTGGATTCAAACGGTTGATGTCTGGCGCAAGACGGTCGGGCACGAACAGCAGTCCCGTTTGAAAGATACTCGAAAGAACACCTGCCACTGCCAAAAGGCCCAATATGGGGAGCAGGCTGCCAGTCCAGGATTCAAAGACTTGTTGTGAATGGGCAATTGCATCCGCAGGATGCATCGTCAGAGGCCCCACACTACCCAGTTGATGCCGCATGAAATTGCCAGCCATTTCGGCCATGGCCTCTCCCCAATAGCGAATCAACAGCACCCCCACGATCAATAGCGCTGCCGAACCCAAGTCCTGGCTGTAGGCCACTTGTCCCTGTTTGCGGGCTTCGTCGCGGCGATGCGGAGTTGCATCTTGTGTTTTTTCGCCGGCTTGTTCTGCCATATTCTCAAGTCATCCGTTATGGATTGCCAGTCGGCGATTGAAGAGCATCGGTCAATAGATCCAGCGCCGATCCTGTTTGCTGAGGAAAGGCCCATGCGACCACGCCTATCGATGTAAACAAACAACCGAGTGACAAGAGGGCATTCACACTAAATCCGACTGCCAGGATGTTGATCTGTGGTAGCGTTCTACCAATCAAACCCAGGACCAACGTCGATAGCAAAAGGGCTGTCATTGCCGGTGCCGCCGCGCGAATTCCCAGCACAAAACTTTGTCCCAATAGCGTGGTGAGTGCTTCGACATAGGTTGCCCCCAACGAAGCTTCTCCCGGAGGAAGATGTGTAAAGGTGTCGAGCAAGGCATCCATAGTAACACGGTGGCCATCCAACAAGACAAACATGGCCAGCGTAAGAAAGTAAAAGAACTGGGAGAACACCGAGACGTTCTCATCCACATTGGGGTCAAACACATCGGCCAGTGCAGTTCCTCCCAGTTGGCTAATGATCTGTCCGGTAAGTTGAATTCCACTCAAAAGAATCGTGATGCCGAATCCCAGCAGCAGGCCAATCAGAACTTCACTCAAGAGCAGCTTGGAAAAAACGAGCAATTGGGTCATATCTGCCGGTGAGTTTCTTGCCAAAAGAGGAGTTACCAAGAGCGAGATCATCACGGTTATCAAAGCCCGCCCAACCAGCGGAATCGCCTTACTGCCGAAGATAGGAGCCGACATTACCAGAGCCCCCACACGTCCTAGAACCAGCGTAAAGGTCCCCAAATGTACGAGTAGCAAGTTTTCCAGCACAGTCATCGATTTGCCGACTCTTGTTGCTACAGGGTGTTGGGAATATTCGAGATCAACTCAGTTGAGTAGTTCAATAGCTGGCTCAAGATCCAGGGTAACGCTAGTGCCAGGGCAACAACCATAGCGACCAACTTTGGCACGAACGCGACCGTTTGTTCCTGAATCTGAGTCAAGGCCTGCAGCAGACCGATAACCAGTCCTACGATCATGCCGGAAAGCAAGATCGGCGCGGCAACCAGTGTGGCGATCAAGAGTGCTTGGCGAGCAAGGTCAATGGCTTCTTGGGGATCCACAGAGTGTTTCTTCCACTTCTAGCTAAGAACTTGAAAACTATCGAGAAGCATTTGTACGACCAGCGTCCAACCATCGACAAGGACGAACAGGAGCAGTTTGAACGGAAGTGAAATCAACACCGGCGGCAGCATCAGCATACCCATCGAGATCGTTACGCTCGCCACCACGATGTCGAGAATCACAAAAGGAAGATAAACCTGAAAGCCAATCAGGAAGGCTGTCTTCAGTTCGCTCAACATGTAGGCTGGCAACAGCGCTTGTAGCGGGACATCCTGCTCTCCAATCGTCGCACCGTAGTAGACGTAATTGGGATACTCACCAGTCTTCGGATCGATCTCACCCGGCATGTATTTCAAGAAGAGATAGACATCATCATCGTTTCCGGTCCGTTCGATCTGGGCAGCCATGAATCGGCGAACAGGTTCAGCGCCACGCTGCCAAGCAGTCTCAAGGCCGATCTCTTTATTCGTATAGGGTTTGATCCCATCGTCGTAGACTGCGGTCCACACAGGAGTCATCAACAGCAAGGTCATAAAAAGCGCGATTGATGTAATGACCTGACTGGGCGGCAATTGCTGCGTGCCGATGGCTTGGCGCAATAGTCCCAAAACAACTAGAATCCGCACGAAGCTCGTGGTCATCAACAGCACGGCTGGTGCCAGACTGACCACCGTCAACAGCAACATGATCTGGATTGAGGATGTCAACCCTTCAGGGCTCGTCCATTCTTGTGGACCACCACCGAGAACATTGGGGAGCAAGCCAGCCGGTCCCGCCGTCGTCTGAGCAACGGCCTCCGAGCCCGTGAAGATCCCTAAGAGAATCCCGCAAACGAGCAGCAGGCGAGTTGGTAAACGTGAATCCATAATTGGTGGACAAGTCGTTGTTGGTGTTGGGCAGAGCAAAATTTGCTGGCTGCGACTAGGTACCGAGGAATCCGCGTGCGGGGTCTTTACTCATTTGCTGCAACATTTTCTGAAACTCGGCCGATGTACTCCGCGAACTCGACTTCATGCAGAGAGTCAAGAGACGTTCCACTTCGGCTGGTTCAGTTACTTCGGTAATCGTTTGGATACTGTCAGGGGTCACCGCGACGAGTATCAATTTGGTTCCCACCTGGATCAAATGCGCGAAGTGTCGGTCGGCTAGTGGAACTCGCCCCAGGACTGCGACAACATCCGATGGCAATAGACTTGAAGCATTCGGTTTGGTTTTTCGCACCAACGAGACGCACAGCAGAAACAAGCCCACGACTAATGCCAAACCCGCCCCTGCCGTGCCTAGTGAATCCATATTCGGCACTTTGAATGGGAGTGCGGTGGGGCGCACAATTCCATCATCAGGTTCAGTCGGAGTTGCTAAGCTTCTTGAAGGAGGAGCCAACCGACGACTTTCAGAGGGAGCAGTTACCTGCTGGTTCGCTTCATGTGACGCTTGAGCAATTTCAGCGTCGAAGTGCATCACGGGGCCAGGTAAGGGCGCCGGCGGCAGAGTCTGAGGAGTTGACCCACTGGTCTGAACGTTGAAATCTGGCGGGGAATCTATCGGTTGCTCTGATCCGCTGGCAGGCTGAACAGAATCTGCTGCGGCTTGGCGATCGTAGGAAAACAAGACCTGGGAAGTAGCATCGGCTGATCCTGGCTGCTGCGCTAAAGCTGGCCCAAAGCCGATCGAAACCTCGGTGAACCCCAAGGCAAGTTGCATAAAAAATAGATAACGCAGAACCATCGACCAGCCTCTAGGAAGGAGAGCGCCGGCGATTCTCAGCAGGAGACCTCCTGCCTCTCGGCGCAGAGGCGCTTATAGAATTCGGCCAGAAATAGGGCCAGAGCAATTGATGACAGCACAAGGACAGGTGCTGCTAGCAAGTTTTCACGCAGCTTCACCGACGATCAGTTCGGCTACTCGAATACAGAAATTATCATTCAGCACAAGGACTTCGCCACGTGCCACCAACCGGCCGTTGACAAAGATGTCAGCGGGATCGCCAGCGAGCTTGTCGAGCGGCACCACGGCTCCCTTGCGGAGCTGGAGGACGTCCTCAAGATGCATATGGGTTCGTCCCAATTCGATGGTCATATCGAGTTGGACATCGCGCATGAGTTCGAGCGTAGCGACCTCAGAATTTGCCACCGAACCACGGAATTTCTCGAACTCGAAGGACCGCATGCCTTCTGGCAGTGCTTGCATTGGGTCGCTAGTGGGATCGTCGATCGAAGCAAGGGCTTGCTCAGCTTTACTGAGCAAGAGTTCTATGTCGTCATGCGACGATTCGGCCTCCCCCGTATCGGTAGGTAGGGGCTCTTTGGCACTACTGTCTGTTTGTGATGCAAGTTCTTCGACCTTGTCTTGGCCAGTTTGTTCTGAATCGTCCGCCATGAAAATCCCTTTCAAATGCGGCTAACGGATGGTAAGCGCTATGAGGAATCGTGAACTCAGCACGTCCGTACAAGGTCCGGCAATTCCGGAAGAAAGCGTGCCTCCGGCTGGTCTGCCTCTATTCCTATCGATCTAATCATCGTTCGATGAACGAGAACTTACTAAAAATCGCTTCTTGGATAAGAGGCTTCCCAAGTGTGCGATTGGTTTTCTCCAAAATCTTCCGTTTAATCAAGTCCAAGTCGGGGTCACTCAAGTCAGTGACATTCGCTCCGCGTACCGTCACCAGAATTTGCTCCCGAAGGCGTCGCTCATTATCTGTATAAAGTTGCAGGAATTCGCCTTCTTCCGTTGCTAGCACTGTGCCAAATAGGTCGAAATCCACGTTGAGACTGCTACCAGTGTCAGCATCGTAAGTCACTACATGAAAGGTGCCCAAACTCACTTCGCGCATGTTATACGTAGCGCCAAGAACAGGTTCATTGGAGGACGCAGCCGAAGATCCATCCTCTGATTCTGCAGAGTTTTCGGCCGCTACCAGTTGCTCGGCAATCTGCGAGGTCTCCGCCGAAGTGGGCAACAACATTGATACGCCTATCACTTGCAAAAGCACAAGGACTGACAATACGGCAAACGCCTTTACCAAGGTCATAATCCCGGTCTTCTTGCTACCGCTGGGTTCAACGTTCACCGATTCATCTACGATTGGAGTTTCGGACATAATTTGGACTCCGACGAAACAAAGAGTATCTTGAGGATTAAATCAATTTATCAATAGGACGAAGAATCAACGACAATCGGTTTCAACGAGCCATCGAGATCCGAGACACGTTCGTCCCACATCAATATCTGAACTCGCGAATTCTTCTTTAGACGGTCTGGATCGACTCCATTGTAAAGAGGTTCATGGGCCTCGGCATTTCCCAAGCGAATTCGATTGGGTTCGATACCTTGCTCAATCAGGAAGTTCATCGTGTTGTGACAACGACGCTCAGCGAGATCCCATAGGTCTTGTATCCCACTCTTGGGGTCGATTGGCCTCCGCGAGGTGTGGCCTCGAATTTCTATTTTTTGTGGTTTGCCAGCCAACTGTTCGATGATTCTTACTAGATCTCGCTTGTTGTCATCGGTTAACTCCGTGGCATCCTCATCAAAGTAGATGACTCCTCCGATCGATGAATCATCGCCTGGGCGGACAATCTGTACTTTCTCATTGTCTCCCACGACTGCTTTTACTTCTTGCCCGCCATTCTTCATGTCTTTCTTTGACGAGCGGCCCATCGAGTAAATCGGATGAGGCATCTGAGCTCCACGGGAGCGACTCTCTCCGGGTACCATTTCCTTGCCAAATTCGTGGGCACCAAACTGTTGGCGAAACGACTCGACCATTGCCTGGAATTTCTCGTCCTCTTTCATTTCACTCATCGAAACGAGCATGATAAAGAACGTCAGCAATAGCGACATCATGTCGCCAAAGGTAACGACCCATTCTGGGATTCCTGCTGCTGGTTCTTCTTCAACTGCCATCGTACTTCCAAATTGTCTAAGCCGCTTGGCTCTCTTTAGCTCGCAATTTCGGAGGAATGAAGGTATTGAGCTTCTGCTCGATCACGCGTGGATTCTCACCGGACTGGATTGCCATGATGCCTCGCACAATGATTTCCATCGCCAAGAGTTCCTGTTTGTTGGTAAACCCAAGCTTTTCTGCAATGGGAAGAAACACCACATTCGCCATAATCGCCCCATAAAGGGTCGTTAAGAGAGCCACGGCCATACCTGCACCGATTTTCGAAGGGTCACTCATGTCACCCAGCATGATGACCAATCCCATAAGCGTACCGATCATTCCAAAAGCCGGAGCAAATCGACCCATACAGTCCAGCACGGACTTCCCGTCGCGATGACGGGTTGCCACCGCATCAAGTTCAGTCCGCAGAATGTCTTCCATTACTTCTGGCCGAGTGCCGTCAACTGCCATTTGAATGCCGAGCACCACAAACGGATTACTTATGTCGGAAATTCGACCTTCTAGCGCCAACAGCCCATCGCGACGGGCTGTTTCTGCCAAACTCACGATTTCTTCAATCAATTTCGGGATGGAATCAAGCTTGTAGAACACCGATTTAAGCGTGACCTTGAATACCCCAAAGAAGTTTTTAATTGGGAAAGAAATCAACGCTGCGGCAATCGATCCACCAATGACAACACATACCGACGGCAAGTCATAAAAAGCTTGAAACGAACCACCTCCGACCACAATTGATCCCAGGATCAAAGTGAAAGCGATGATAATTCCTAGTACGGTGGCGATGTCCATGAGTCGGAGAGGCTAAATTCGGTCGTTTGTTAGTCTGGTGGTGAGCCATTCCCGGCTGAGAGCATGGGAAAACATAGCTTTTCATTCGTGTCGGAAGTGCTTGCGAACCCGTAGGTTTTCACAGTGGGTGCCCCCTAACACTCGTGCTACCCGCACAATACATTCCTGGCGGGCGACCGATTAGCCGACACAATCGGCAGGCATAACACGTTTGTTGCGATGATACTCAAGAGTTAGTCGCATCACTTCTTCGGGCGACTCAGCGACCACGATGCGATCGTTGGACGTGAGGGTGACAAACGTATCGGGACGCTGTTCGATGTACTTGATCAACTCGGCGTTGAGGATAAAGGCCTCTCCGTCGAGTCGTGTGAGCTTTATCATAGGTCGCACCTCGGGTTAGCTAGCGGTAAATGCTTCTCAATTGTAGGTTGCGATTTTCACACATTTAGCTCGACTTATCCTCGTAACCCCTCTTACCGGCGTAAGGCAAGCAACTCGTCGAGCAGTTGCTGCACCGCCGTGATCACTCGGGCACCCCCTCGATATTGGGTGGAAGCCAGGATCAATTCTATCAGGTTCTGCCCAATGTCTGTATTGGAGAGCTCGACTGCCCCCGCGGTGATGTTTCCTAATCCGTTTGCACCTGGGTCGCCCTGAATCGGCAACCCCGAGTTCACGCCAGCGGAAAACATGTTGTCGCCCACTTGCTCCAGACCACCATTGTTTGCGAATCTCGCCATACGTAGCTGTCCCAAGTCACGCGAGCTACCGTTACTGAACACTCCCTGTATAAGGCCCGTCTCGGTGATGATAAAGCTCGATAATGTGCCGGCCGCGAAACCATCCTGGCGACTCGCACTTAATTCGTTGAGCCCCGTACTCAGACCCGTCACTTGTGAGAAATCTAACTGGAAGAGCAGGGGAGAGGCTGAGGGGGACTCCCGCCGATCGATTGCGACCGTATCTTCTGTGACTGAGATAATCGCGCCGTTGCCATCGGTCTTAATCACACCAGTCCCGACGATCGTGCTGTCACCTGTTTCGGGTTCATTATCAGGTGAGGTGGCAATGTAGCGGAACTCGGCACCATTATTCGTCTTGCGCTCCAAGACCGTGGTGACCCGAACACTCAGGGGGATACCGAGGCTGTCATAAACCACGAACTCGGCGGAACCTCCTTCACCATTGACTGGCGCGGAATCGGGATTGATCGAAGTGAAATCAAAGGGGAGCGATGATATCGAGCCTGATAGATCCGTCAACTGGAACCCGGACAGATTGATATCAAGTTCATTCTGCACACCCATATTTGAGGTGAACTGCAGTCGACTATCCTGAATCGTGCCACCATAGTTGACCGAACCTGGGAAGGAATCCTCGTTGGCAGTCTTAAGGACACCCATCGATTGTTCCATGAAGGAAATCAAGTCTCCTACGGTCGTTGTACTGGTGATTGTGAATTCTTTGGTGGCCAGATCGCGACCTCCTTTGTTGCCGGTGAAGTCCAATACACCTTCTTTGAAGAGATTGGTGTAGTTTGAGCCATCGCGTGTGACAACATCCACCAAAGGCAGAGCAAAAGAAATCTCAGGACCATCGAGATTAATCTCCGGCGCAGATGCGATTGCTGAATCGGGGGTATTGTCGATAAAGGAAATGTCGCCTGCACCAAATGCAGCCACTTGAGTAGGAGTGAGCTCTCCTACCATGCGGAATTCATTTTGACTGTTTGCCTGATTGCGATAGATTCGTACCCCATCGAAGCTCCCTGAGTTCGGATCATTGCTAGGCGAGGGAATATCATCCAGGCGGATACGTGGACTAGTCGTGCCGTCCGCAGATACCGGTCCAAAGCGAGCCGAGGGTCGCGTTTCGAGGCCGCTGGTGGAGTTGTAGTAGGTGACGTAATAGCTATAGCTGCCATTGTCGAGCCCCCCTGAAGCAAGCGATGCTCCGAGTGAGCCTGTGTCTAACGTGTCACTGTAAGAAGTCGTTCCTGAGGAAATTGAATCAACGAACCTGAAGTCATCGTCACCATTGAGATCTCGATAGATACGGATGTTTGTAAACTCACTCGTCCCCGCTGGTTGAGGGATCGAGCTGAGGTTGATCTGCCCAGACCCACCAGCGGATAGATTGATTGTACTGGTAACGTTGGAAGCAGGCCCTTCATTGCCATCTCCATCAACAAATGTCACTCGATAACGATAGTTGCCATTGGCAATGCTCCCACCGAGTGTTGCTGAAACAGACGTCGTTTCATTCGGTTTGGTCAGTGCACTGGCAGTTGAAGTATTCGAGGGAATCTCTTTCGTGCCATCGCTGAGAACATCGGACTGGATGACACCTGGTTCCGAACCAACTTCACCGTTGGGATCGAGCGCCCCTTCTAGATACACATTCTCAGTGGGCTGCGCGACCGCTGCTGCTCCCAGGGGAATGCTAATCGGCCTGAGACCGGTTGGCTGGATTTCAAAGTTAGAATCCACACCAAAACCAAGGACACGTTGGCCTGTGCTGGTGACGATCTCGTTGTTCGCATTAGTCTTGAACTGGCCATTGCGCGTGTAGAGTTGCTTTCCACCAGCCCCTTCGACGATGTAGAAGCCATCTCCTTGGATCGCCAGATCCAAGGGATTGGAACTGATTTCTACAGTACCCTGCGTAAACTTTGGCGAAATCTCGGCCACCTTAACACCCAGACCGACCTGCCGTGGATTGGTCCCTCCCCGGCCAGTAGTAGGAGCAGAGCCTATGCTCTGAGTCTGCAAGAACTGTGTTGCAAAATTAACGCTTGATTCTTTGAAACCCACCGTCTGCGAGTTGGCAACGTTGTTGCCCGTGACATCGATGGAAGTCTCGGCAGCGGTCAACCCCGTTAATGCCGTACTAAGTGCGGATTGAAGTCCCATATTGATTTCTCCTGTATTTGGAGTTCGTAATTTGAATGGTGTTCCGGATGCTCAAGCTTCCGGTATTGTTTCTCTGTCATCAGTAGTTAATGGCTAGTGGATTCCACTCCAAGTTTCGCAATCCCTTTACCTTGGTGGACGAATCTCACCTACATTGTTCAGGCTTACTTCAAAGCTGCGGTTCGGTTGATCAATCAGTTGTGGAGTTCGTGTGAGGGTTGCCCCAGAAAGTGCATCATCGCGTGTGGTGTCCAGGTAACTCGAAGTCTTGCCATCATTGAGCGAGCCAACATAGAAGTAGGGACCACTGCCATCTGCCTTGCTGCGATAGATTTGCTTGGGGCGATCCGTAATCGGCAAATTGCTAACTAGGATTGATTGTTCATCCTCAGGAACATCCACGGGTTCATCGGTTTCTACTCCTAACAGCACACCATTCTGATCCTCCCAAACAATTCGATAGCTGTATTTGCCAGCTTCAAGTTCTCCCGGCTCATCTGAAACAGCGACTTTCGAGCCTTCCTCAAGATGCAATTTCGGCTGGCCGTTCGTTATCGTGATGCGATTTACCAATCCCGTGACACGTTGGTTGTCGTCGGAGATCGCTTCGATTTCAGCCCCGATCAAGCTGGTGGCACTCGTAATGTTTTGTCCCAACAGAACCGCATCGAGCGTCGACGTCAGTTTCTCCGTAGCTCCCACCTCACGTATTTGGCTGATTTGCGCCAGCAATTGGTCGTTCTCCAACGGATTGAGTGGATCCTGATTCTGCAACTCGGTAATCATGAGCTTTAGGAAATCATCTAGATTCACGTCGTTGATCGCACTGGCCGCAGAGGCACCGCTGCCGCCGGTCGAATTATTAAGGTTCGTGACTTGGGACATAGGTTCAGTCTCTTTTGGGAAAGGGAAAACCCTCGTGATGTGTCAAATTCTAACGTCAAGACTATCTGACGAATGACTAGTAACAGCGCGAGTTGTTCGTGGGGTGATGACTTCTGAATCATCCTTCATACGTTTGCGTTGAGTCATACTGCCCCGGTTAGATTCGTCGCTGGGCTGACGATCTTCCGCACCCGACTGGCCTTGTCCGCCCTCGCGGCGAATATCGACTTCAAATTTCTCGATACGGATGTCTTGATCTGCCAACCGCTGACGCAATGCGGGCAAGTTGTCGAGCAAGGTGTTTCTAGCTTCAACTGTTTCGGCTTCCAACTTGGCGGTGAGTACACCATGACGAACGGAAATTTCAATCTTCAGCGAGCCCAATTCCGGCGGACTTAGCCGCAACTGGATTTCACCATCATTTTGCTGCGCTGAACGAAAGGCGTTCGCCACTCGTTGTACAAACCGACCCCGGTCGACCGTCGGAACAGCCGTCTCACTTCCCGCGGGAGGACTGGAAGCTTCGGTCCGATGTTGATCTGCCGTTGGCACCAGCTGTACGACCGATGCATTGGAAGAATTCTGTCCTGAAGTAACTGCTGAGGAATTGTTATTCGAAGGTATCGTTGAGGAGTCGGTCGCTTCTCCAACAAGGGGCGTCAGTTTTTGTATTGTCACACCGGAGTCAATTTTGCTCTTTTCTCCAGGCAGAAGAATCTCTTGCAAGGCCCCAGACTGCTCCTTGGATTCTCCCTGCAAATGTGAATCTTCTCCCGCTCCGGTTGATGCATCACTCTCGCGTGCATGATTGGTAGGATTTCTTCCCGGCTGATTGGGCTTCTCTGCGTCATGTGATTCGGGAATCTGCACCGTCGATACTCGCGATTCACCCTTAGCCTCCTGGGCCTCTTCGAAATCAGTCCCTTCTTCCTGCACCCCGTCGGTATTTGTTTCGACGGCGGTTGTATTGAGAGATGACTTTAACTCGGACTGCTTAGGTTTCTGTTCGCTACTGACGGTGTCACTCTCCAATTCTTCATTCTCAGCACTTGCCTCCTTCGGTATGGTCTTTTCAAACTGCAATGCGACGGCAGCGTCGGAGAGAACTACCTCATCCTGCTTGTCCTGCGTGTCATCGTTAGTCGGGTTCTTCTCACTCGTAAGAGGCTGTTCGTTTGTCGTATCTTTCTTATCATCTTGATCAGGAGTACTCGAGGCTTGCTCTTGATCAGCTTGTTCAATCGTCTCGCTCTCAGGAGCGGGTTCAGACGGGGAAACTTCTGGCTCTCGCTTGGGAGCAGATTTTTCGGTAGTCGCAATAGGCGCTGCTGCCTTGTGCATATAGAGATCGAACTCTTTAGAACTGCCCGATGCTCCCCCTCGTGCCGTGGGCGCCGGAGCGGCGATTGACAACAGATTGTTGATGGGAGAGGATTTCATGGGATTCCGTGGAGACTCGTGATTTCGAGTCTGTTTCTCAATTACAGGTTGTCTTGCGTTTTGAGTTTGTTGAGTTCGTTTAGCTGGTTTTCCACATAAGGTCTCACAGGATCTCCGTCCAGCATGTGCTTATGCAGATCTGCCAGGATATCGAGGTCTTCTGGCTCAAATGTCTTGATGATGTCGCTCCGTTTCTTGGGACTCATACCGTTAAGGATCAATATGACCTGCTGCATACGATGTTCGTCCCGCAGCATCTTGATTAACAATGGCTTTGCCTGTTTTTTGGGATGCATGTTTTGAATCTGTTCACGAACTGATCTGAGCCCGTCGTCGAGTGCTTCCTCTTTGATTTTGTTCAGAAATTGCTCTACCTCCGAACTGTAAGTTTGGTATCGAGCGTTTGCCGTACTAAGCTGCTTCAACTGGGCGTTAAAGTCTTCCATCAATCGGAGTAGATCGTCTCGTTTCGCCTGAAGTTGCAGGGTGGCTATTTGCGCATCTTCCTGGCGGCGCTCAAAAGAAGCTTCCTCGGGAGGAACATCCAATTGATCCTCAGAGTGGGACTCCGCGATCTTGTCGAGATTCACATCATGCAACACTGCCACGATGTGGAACATTTTCTCGTCATCAAGTTTCCCTGTGTTGCGAAGATACCCATAACCGCCAACTGCCGTCAGGACGGTAGCTGTCGAAAGGAAACCTACCAGCGGAAAGATAAATCGAATCAAAGTGGACATACACTACCCTCCTGTTGGCAGCGCGAGGCCACTTCATCCATTAGCTTGGCCTCTGCAAGTTGCTGTTTCCGCTCATGCTCATCTCGCTGCCGGTCACAGAGCTTCTCCAAAACTCGGACCTGTCGATCCGCTTCGACGACAGCTTGGCGACGAGTTTCAGATTCTTCGGCCAACAACCGCGACTGATCGCACATGGTTTTTCTCTGTGCGAGCAATACCGCGTGATACCGTTGGGCAGTCAAGAGCCCATTGACATCCACCGCGCCGCCTGCAACGGCCTTACGGCGTGACGCCTCTAGTTCTGCTAATTCTCCATCCACCTGCCCAATTTGTTGCTCCAAAATCTGCTGCGCCTGTATCGCTTCGGCTAATTTCATGCGTAACTCGTCGCGATGTATCTCGCGGAGTTTTTGCAGTGTCGCTAGTCGAAAGTGAAATCGAGTCATGGAGGTTTATCGCATTAAGCTGGAACGGCAACCGCCGGTGTGGTTTGTAGGTGGTTTGTACAAGTTTGGGCCAACGCGGTTACGGCCCCTTGGACCTCAGCAAGTGATTGGTGTGTGTCAACCGTTTGACGCAACAACTCATGAATCGCTTCTTTCATGGCAACAGCGACGTCCAACTCACGGTTCGTTCCTTTGCGGTAGGCACCAATCGACAACAGATCTTCGTTGTCGTGCAGCAACGACAGAAGTTGCCGCAGAGTTCGCACCGATTGTTGATAATCGCGAGGAGTGATATCGGTCATCAACCGGCTGATACTCCGCAGCACGTCAATGGCAGGGAAATGGCCTCGCTCTGCTAATCGCCGCGACAACCACACATGCCCGTCCAGCAGTCCTCGCATTGTATCGGCAATGGGTTCGTTCTCATCGTCACCTTCGACCAATACTGAATAGAATGCTGTGATGCTTCCACGCTTGGTACGGCCAGCACGTTCCACTAGTCGGGGCAACATACTGAATACCGACGGAGGAAACCCACGAGTAGTAGGAGGTTCGCCCGCTGAAAGACCAATTTCCCTTTGGGCAAGTGCAAAGCGTGTCACGGAATCCATGATCAACAGCACATTCTTGCCGGCGTCACGGAAGTACTCAGCAATCGAGGTGGCCGTGAAGGCTGCCTGCACGCGAAGCAACGCTGGATCGTTGCTCGTGGCCACGACGACCACGCTCCGTGCTAAACCCTTAGGCCCCAACTCGCGCTGAACGAATTCATTTACTTCACGACCACGTTCACCAATGAGTCCAATTACCGCAACCTCAGCATCGGTGTAGCGGCCCATCATGCCCATCAACACGCTCTTGCCGACACCCGAACCCGCGAAGATTCCCAACCGTTGGCCGCGACCACAAGTAAGTAATCCATCAATCGCGCGAACCCCCGAGGCGAGGGGAGTATCAATACGCGGTCTCTCGGTGGCTGGCAGAGGATCGCTTTCCAAGGATCGCCGTTCTGGTAACATAGGCTGAGGGCGACCGTCGATACAACGCCCCCGAGCATCCACCACGCGTCCAAGCAGGTTTTCCCCAACTCTCAATGTGCGGGTCGTCCGTATGAGTCTTACAGGGCTGCCTCGTCGGATACCCTCCATTCGGCTCAGTGGCATGACTAGCGTGTGCTTGTCTCGAAAGCCAATCACCTCGGCTTCAATCGATTCGCCTGATTGTTTTTCAATGTTCACCACGGCACCTACAGGCACAGGCAAGTCAGCCACAGCGGCGGTTAGGCCGATGGTCTGGGCCACGCTGCCGGTGATACCGGCAAGCAAGGCAGAATCGAGATGGGGCGAATCAATGTTTGTCATATGTTTGGTCAGCAAACGAGAAGTTCAGCTCATCTCCTCGGCGAGTCGTTTCAGTTGGGTTTCCAATTGCATGTCAACAGTGCCAAATTCGGTTTCAACTCTGCAGCCGCCTGAGGTAATCGTTTCATCGGGCACGAGTCGTGCTGGTGCGGCGGGGCTCAGGATTTCTGTCAGCCGCTGAATTTGGTCTCGCAGCGTGGTCAAGTCCGTGGGATTCAAGTGAAGTGATATCTCGGCAGCTCCACCTGCCAATTCGAGTGATTCGCGAATCCAGTCCAGCGATATCTCAGGTGTAGCACTTATTTCACGTCGTACGATACGAGCGGAGATCGCACATGCCAGATCGACGATGGCTCCCTCCCAATGCCGCTCCCAACTTGATCGCGAATCAACAATTTGGCCTACCGCAGCCGCGAGGGCAGGGGAGAGGGTGCGCATTTGCTGGGCAACTTTCTCATCTAAAATCTTCTCGACAGCCGCGTGGGCGGCTTTGCGTCCCGCTTCTTCTGCTTGCGAACGGATAGCGATTGCTTCTTGTTTTGCCTTCTGGACGATCTTCATTGCCTCGGCGCGCACTTGATCGAGATAATTTTCCGCCTGCCCTGAGAAGTCGGTCAGGTCATAGGCCACCTCGCGCAGCGGTACACCAGTGGTGCGAGCCTGTGTCTTGTTCTTGATAATGGTGGCCATAGATAGGGTCATCCGCTAGTTGTGAAGTAGGCTCTCTGCAAACAAAATTTCTTGCTGAGCTGCCAGGATGTCGCTCAGTCGAGTGGGGCCAATTTCTCGCAGGGATTTGCGGAATTGCTTCGCCTCTCGACGCGACCGTCCAGCAAGAACTCGCTTCATCAGCTTTTCACTTGCCCCAACTAGCGCTAGGCACACGACATGGGACTCGCATTGGGAAAGCGCTCGAAGTAAACGGCCTTTGTCTAGAGATTCCAATTCAATCAGACATTGCTCTGTCGTGTGATTGGCAAAGGGATTCTTTGGCTCGTCTTTCGTGGGTGGAAGAGGCTCTACTACAGTCGGCTCGAATCTTGGTTCCGAATGGTCAACAGGGAGTGTTACTTTGCCATCAGTCACCTGTGTTGGTGATTGAACTTGTTCTCTTGACAATCTAAGAGCAAAAACAGAGTTTTTCTTACTAAACTCGGTGACCATTCTCTCCCGCTGATCTGACGGGGTCTTGCTCATGATCCTCTCTACCAGATCCATTCCCGCATTCATCCGCAGTTTGCGCTGACGCTCTTCAGCGATCCAACGAGCGACTTGCGACTCAACGACCTCGACGCTCTCTTCGTCAATGGTGTCGAGTTCGGCCAACCGCTGCATCACATCGGCTTGGTCGGACGGCGAAAACTCACTAAGGACATCGACGGCATGTTCTGTCTCAAGCCGCGACAGGACCAATGCAATGGTTTGAGGATGTTCTCCGACGAGCATATCCACAATGAACGAAGTGTCTGCTTCGGAGAGAGTCTCCAAGGGACGACGGTTCGGAACGGCACTGGGTGCATAGTCGCTCTTGCGAATCCGATCCTGCAAAGAGATATCTAGTTCAACCCCTTCGTTCTGTGGTTGAGCAGATTGAGCCAGACTGTGGCGAAATTCTGCCAGAATTGTTCGTTCTTCTTCGGGATCGATATCAGTGAGCAACTCAACACGCTGACGCACGATAGCCGCCTGATCGGCCGGCAAGCTTCCTAGTACTCGTTCGCTCCACTCAGAGTCGAGGCTCGCAACAAGTATGGCAACTTTGCGAAGTGGATTGTCCTGGATTGTTTCGTTCATCATAGTCTACTTTCAGCCAGCATTGGAAATCCAACTTCGCAGAATAGAAGCTGCCGAGTCAGGATCTTCTCGCACGATTTCAGTCAACTCATCACGAAGATTCTTACCCTTTTTGAGCTTCAATCGTGGGCGCTCCGAACCCTCTTCGTCAGTTGCAACACCACCTGCAGCGCCATCGTCTCCTTGAATGTTGGGCATCTTTAGCGAGAGCAGTGGAGCTGAAGCGGAACCAATTGGATCGGCTGGTGGAATTCCTTTCACCAATGATCGCAACATCACCAGTCCCACCAGAGCGACTCCAGCCATAGTCAACGTGTTGAAATGCTGGCTGGCCCAGGCAAGTGCCTGACTGCTGGCAGGCGTCGGCTCAATCGGATCAGGGGTCAACGTTTCGAAGAAAGACACTTTGACAATCTCGTCCTCATAGTTGTTTACCGCAAATTTCTTTGGCAACAGTGGAACAACGACTTCTTTAATCTTGTCTTCTAAGGGACCTTCTTCCCGGTTAAGGATCTCTTTGATGTTGTCTGGAAGTGGCTGATTGGGATCTCCTCCCTCACGACGTTGCTGCTCGCGATACATCTGTACCAGGTAATTCATTGGCACTGCAATGGCCACACGAACCTGTTCAGGAACGAGACCAGCTGAAGTCACGATTTCATTCTTGGTAGGCACGAAGTAGTTGAGTTGAGTAGAATCATCCGTATCTGAGTCTTTTACTATGACTTCATTAACCACTTCACTACCTCTGCCTGGACCTTGCGAGACCAATCCTGGGCGTCCGCCATTATTGACGTGTTGTGTTTCTCTTACTTTATTTTGCGTTGTTTCATGCAGTGCTGTTGGCTCGCCATCAGTTGCTACAGTTTGAGTCTCACGCGTCAGGTCTGGACTCAACTCGGCAGTAACTTGCACCCGAACTCCGGGAATGTAAGAAAGCAAGGAGTCAATATTCCCTTTCATGTGGCGTTCAAAAGAAACTCGATGCTGAAAATAGGGGCTATCGAATGACTCGGAAGAGGAATCCTCACTGAAGAGGCTTCCATCACCTAGGTTGACAACTACGACATTTTCCGGCTTGAGGTTGGCAATAGCTCCGGCAACCGCGTTGCGGATATTCTTCATACGCTGGCCAGAAAGTGCCTCACCCGGTGCAGGTTGAACACTGACTGAAGCCGTCGCGATACTTTCACGCGCCATGCCCCGAGGCTGTGCAATATCGAATATCACCTTTGCGTCTTCGATGCCGTACATATTGCGGACGATCATCGAGAGTTGTTGTTCCCGTGCCGCCTTGAGTTTCTCTTGTCGTGTCTTGTTATCGACAAAGGGACCCAAATCAAGAGCGCCATCCAACAGATCATGAAAATTTGGGGGCAACGCCCCGGCATCCGCCACGGCTGCCAGATAAGCTGTCTTTTGGCCACGTGGTACTTTGATTCGGTTTCCCACCCGCTCTGAGCCTTCGAGTCCCGCCTTGGCGATGGCTAGCTCGATTCGGTTGACATCTGCCGAAGGAAGAAAATCACCATTGAACAGGTATTCATCTGGACCGGCGCTGTGCTGCTGAACGAGGAATCCGAGGCTCACCCCAATGACTCCTACCAGCAGCACTGCCGTAACCCGCGCTGCAGGGGTCATCGAGAGAAACAATTCGCGGACTTGACCGATTGCCTGATTCAAGAAATCCATCCATGGACTCCGAGGGAGAGTGAGTTGTGAGTGGTAAGTAAGTTAAGTAAGTAGGTTTGTCTGTGAGTGTAGGTCTTCTCCTCCCTACTCACCTACTCACTCTTCCTCCTATACACGAATATCTTTTACTTCCTGATATACTTGCATCATTTTGTTTCGCATCTGCATCATCATGCGAAATGCCAGATCCGCCTTTTGAACTGCGGACAGCACCTCGGCAGGATCGGCATCACCGCCGGTCATCATCGTTTCGACCGCATGGTCTGCCTGCTGCTGCATCGAATTCACATCACGAATCGAATCAATCAGGAAGTCTTTAAACGAACCAGTTCCTTCACCTTGCGTGGGTAGTTTGGTGTTTTGTGGTAAGGCTTGCTGGGACAGAGTTTGCTGAGTAAACAGCTGGGAGGGGGTAATCGAACTCATAGCGCGGGATTAATTGTTGTCGGCGTTGGCCCCCCAACGTCCGCTCATACGTCAACTTGTCTAACAACGAGTCCTTTCTTGGTTGGTAGCGGGTCTGATTGCTGCAATTGAGATTTATGCCAGAATCTGCAAGGTACGTTCGCCCATGTCTTTGGTGACCTCGATTACACCGATGTTGGCCTCGTAGGCACGTGAGGCTCCCAATGCATCCACAAACTCGGTGGTCATGTCGATATTCGGATAGGCCACGTATCCATTGGCATCCGCATCGGGGTGTCCGGGTTCGTACTTCATGTTGGGCTCCACATCAGCATATTCCACGCGGTCGATACTCACTCCTTGCCCTCCGCCGCTGGTGGTGATTTCTTCGTCTGTTTTGAAAACGACAAACCGCGGCGTGTAGGGTACTGCTTCGCCCGCCTCATTGCGGGTGGTCGACATATTCGCCAGATTGGACGAAATCGCGTTCAGCCGTGTACGCTGGGCAACTAGGCCACTGGTACTCACATCCAATGCGTTAAACATGATCCATCGACTCCTTGTTTCCCCCTCGCAACGCGATAATACACACTTACTCTAGACTCGTTCTGTAACTGCCGCCCTCAGCAACCGAAATTGGGAATTCATAATCGTGAGTGCCATATTGTGTTGCACCTGGTTTTTACTGATCTCGGTAACTTGCGTTTCTAGACTCACATCATGGTTGTCGTGGTATAGAATATCTTCTGCGGTCTCTCGCACTCGGTCCCAGTTTTCAGACCCGCTTCCAGTAGCTCGCCCTGCCAATCTGGCGTTCAACGCATAGGTCGGCGACTCCGCAGCTTGATGCTTCGCATCGACAGCTTCTTGCAAACGTGTTTGAAAACTCTCCACCGACAGGTCGCGCGACTTGTAGCCCGGAGTATCGATATTGGCAATATTCCCTGCGAGCACACCGTGTCGAGACTGGGTGAAGTTTACCACTTGCTCGAGCAATGGTACGGTCGATGATTCGAACATGGACGAAAGCATGGTTTCCTCGCGACACGTTGTCCTACTTATAGTTTTGCAAGCAACTGCTGTGCCATCTCACTCTCCCAATCGAGATTCACAACTACGATCCGTTTCGCGCAATGCGTTTGCTCGCAGTAATAGCTACTTGGCTGACTTGTCTAATTTCGTTAAATTCTTCAATTTACGCGGTTAGCTTTGCGATCAAATTGGCAGAACTTGCCGACCCACTCGGCAGATTCTGCCGAACATCACTCGCTTCGCCAAACTCCTTGGTATGCGGAGCGTAGCCGTAACCGCGCAATTTGCCACTTAGTGTTCGTACGCCAATGCCCAAGGCTTCGGCTGTGCGTGCTCGATGTCCGTCGAAGTGCTCCAATGTGGCGACGATCATCTGTCGTTCCATTTCTTCGAGCGTGACTCCAACAGGCAAGGCAGAAATGTGGGCTTCTGTGACACACTCGGGTTGCTCGAGCCAAGGCTGCAGTTCAACCGCCGAAATGGGCTGTCCTTCATTGAGCACACAAGCACGTGTCACGATGTTTTCTAGTTCCCGCACGTTGCCAGGCCAATGATAATTGCCAAATAACCGACGGGCTTCTTGCTCCATTTGGCAGCGTTGTCGCCCGAGCCGGATAGCGGCACGATCTAGGAAATAATCTGTCAGCATATGGACGTCAGCCTCGCGCTCACGCAGCGGCGGTAAGACCAACGGCACTACGGCCAGGCGATAGTACAAGTCTTGGCGGAATCGTGCGCTAGCAACTTCCTGTTGCAGATCTCGATTGGTGCTAGCAAGCACTCGGACATTGGCAGACCGTGGTTGGCTGCATCCAACTCGTTCGAACGTGCGCTCCTGGAGAACTCGCAAGAGTTTTGCCTGTAACCCAAGATCTATCTCAGTGATTTCATCAAGCAGAATAGTCCCCTTGTCGGCCATTTCAAAACGTCCCTGGCGATCATCTTCCGCCCCAGTGAAAGCACCACGACGATGTCCGAATAATTCGCTTTCGGTCAATTGGGGAGAAAGGGCAGGGCAATTGAGACTCACCAGAGGGCCGGAACTGCGTTTGCTCAGACGATGCAAAGCACGAGCAACTAACTCCTTACCTGTACCGCTTTCACCGACGATGAGTACTGTCTCATCCGTGGGGGCCACTTGACGAATACTAGCGCGCAACTCCTGCATTGCCTGGCTATTACCAACCAAGCCAAAGACTTCATCTTCGTGAAGGCTACCCGAGTGTCGATTGTTCTCTTCTGGGGCGAGCAATCGGCCCCGCTCAAGTGCCCTCCCCACCAACTCTTCCAAACGAGTTGCATTGAATGGTTTCTCCAGGTAGTCAAAAGCTCCATGGCGCATCGCCTCGACAGCTGACCCAATCGTGGCATGGGCCGTGACCATGATTATCTGAGCAAGTAAACGCTGCTGTTGAATTTGGCGAATAAACTCAAGTCCATCCATGCCAGGCATCTGAAGATCAGTGATGATTACCTGATATTCGCTCTTGGCTAGGAGTCCCAGACCTTCGCGCGCACTTGACGCGCCGGTTACCAGGTAACCGGCGTGGCGCAGCACGTCGGCAACCGATTCACGCGCTGCGGCGTGATCATCGACTACTAATACACGACCGAACTTCAACGGCTTTCCCTGCTCTCTCATGCGGCCATCCTTTTCGATTGCATTTGCACAGCTGGAAGTTCGATTGTGAAGGCGGCTCCCCCTTCGGGACAATTCGCAGCGGTAATTCGACCACCATGGGCTTCAGCAATTCGATGCACAATCGCCAAACCTAATCCAGTGCCGTTGCTTTTGGTCGTGAAGAATGGCTCAAATACCCTGTTCAATTGGTTCTGACTTAATCCCTTGCCACTGTCGGCGACTTCTAGCAGAAACCCCTTCGGGCCCTCAAAAGCAGTAATTACCAACTCACCGCCAGATGCCATTGCATCCAGCGCATTGAGGGCCAAGTTCAGGAGCGCTCGACGAAGCATCTCTCGATCTGCGCAGATCAGCGAAGAATGCTCTACTTCTGTCTCTACATGGATAGACTGAGCGTCTAGCTGCGGCTTCAATGCCTCGCAAACCTCTTGGATCAAAACTGAGGCAGGAAAACTCTCCCATCGAGGCTCCCGATGCGATGTAAAATTGAGTAGATCGTTCACGGTAATGTCCAGGGCGGTGAACCCTGCCTCGATCTTGGTTAAGATATCCAGGCTGCCAGAGTCTTCTAGCAACCGACGTTTGAGCAGTTCGACATACAAAGTCACAGGGACCAGACTATTTCGCACTTCGTGAGCGACATGAGACGCCATTCGGCCTAGATCAGCCAGGCGTGCATTCAATGCCAACTCTTTGTTCTTCAGTTCCAACTCATCGTTGAGTCGTCGTACTTCGGATTGCAATATTTCATGCGTTTGTTCCAACCTCACGGTCGCTTCATGCCAAGCGGTTAGCACCGATTCAAGGCTGCAAGGAGATTCCAATTCGGGAACGGCAAGTTCTCCCTGCAATTCGTCCACCCCATTGAAGAGACGCAAATAGGGGGCGCCGTCAGGCTGATCGCTCTTTGTTTGCATAGTTGATTAGGGTCCTGTTTGCAGATCTAAATGAGGCTGTTCTGTTGGACAACTTAGAGCATCATCGAAGGATACTCCTAGCCTCTGTGGCCTAGCGTGATGTACCTGATAAGCCCGCCGAGCCGACGCAGATGACTGAGCTGCCTGTAGTTGCTGAGCAATCTGGTCACGGCGGTGAGTCATTTTCAACTCATTTTCACTCTCCAAATGCATTACTCTATCTAGCAATTGCTTGCAGTCAGCGGCTTGCTCGGCGCACTTCTGATGTGCCTCGGCAGACCCCCACGACCGTTGTTCGGGATCTTGTTCGTGAAATGGAGACAACTGTTGTTCAATACTTTGCAACGCAACGATCAACTGGTTCTTCACTGACAACAGTCGCAACATGGAACTTATTTCACCCGAGACAATAAACTCGGACTGCTTAACGCCTAACTTGCACAGTTGCATCAGACAAGCGTGTCGCTTGCTGACAAGTTCTGCCAATTTGACCGTTGATAAATCCGTCACAATTGTGCTTTCTTACAATTGGCTGTTGCTGCTAGTTACCATTGAGCCATCTCGTTCAACAAGAGTTCCCATTGCTGTCTACTGAAGTTGGTTGTTTGCTTGAAATCAATCCCTGTCTGCAAACGCTCCAGAACTAATTTGGCTTGAGCAATCGTCTGGCGGGCATTGAGTGGTTGGTTCAATCGATGCCAGCAATTGGCAATGTGAACGAAGCTCTCCAGCACAAAGGGCTCATGCTGATAGAGAGTCGAGACATTCGCATACGCTTTCCGAGCCTCTTCATAACGACGCAATTCGAAAAGGACCGAGCCTTGCATCATGTAGCAATTACGCAGCAGCGCCTTGTTCATGGGGGAATCATCTGCATGCCCTCCCAGGGTGATCTTTCGTTGCACGTCGAGATAGTTCTCCAACGCCGATTCAAGATTCTGATCTCGTGACTTGCGGTTCTTTTGTCGCTCGTTCTCCGTTTTGGCTTCACGAGCTTTTTTTGCCGGTTCTTCTGACGCACTGTGAAACGAACGAGCGATCGTATACCGAGCTACTAAGGCTTGCGGAGCCATCGGATAGCGGGCCACTGCCTCCTCCAAGACTTTGATCGATTCGTCGTATTTCCCAGAATCATGCAAATGGGTTCCCAAAAGAAATAAAGACTCTCGCCATTCAGGACTTTCCGGACGTAGAGTATCCCCAGTGATATTGGTTACTAAGAGGGCCTCTGCCTTGTCGGGTTGATCCACCGAGAGAAATGCCTGAGCACATGCCACACGGGCAGCATAAACACTGGCGTCTCGAGGGTGCATCTCGATACATTCTTCAAGGGCTGTGATGGCTTTTGCAGTTTCACCTGCCGCTAGTTGTGATTGGCCATAACGCAGCAACGCCAGTGCACGACGTGTACGAGCCTCGTGATGCAGATACTCATCAAGCACAAGGGCTGTCTGAGTATAGCTATGTCCTCGATAGTAGTTCTCTGCCGCCTTCCAAAGATCGTTGGTATAGTGACTGGTTGCGAAACGCATTTCAGCAAGTGACTGGAAAGCTCTGCCTGCAGCTCGAAAGTGGTAGCGACCTTCAGTTTCCAGCGATTCAGTGGAGCGACGACGTTGTGCTTTGGAAGCCTCGTCTAGACTGGCTTCCCCCCAGACAACGTGGGTTATCCCACGTAACTCGGTCACCGTAGTTGGTTCAAAAAGTGATGTTAAGTGATCCACTAGTGCAAGCGCCTGCTCGAAATTCCGATCCTCCACAAAACGAGAGTGGGCTTGGAGGAGGTTTCTTCGAAGCTGTGCCAAAGGCAAAAGCGAATTCACATAGGTAACCGGTTCTCCGACAGACTCAAGTACAGCACGGTAGGCGACGAGTGCCTTATCGGGGCGTTCTGTTTGCTGCAGCAAACGTGCTTTTTCCAAAGTCGCTACAATGCTCTCTGCCGTATCCCCGTAACTGTTCCCAATGTTTTCGTACTCGACGATTGCAGCAGCAAGATCGTTTTTCAATTCGTAACATTCTCCAACGAATACCATAGCCTGCCGTCTGACTTTGCCGTGGACCTTATCTTGCCTTAGTGCTTCACGGAAATCCTGAAGAGCGTTTTCTAAAAGAGAACTACGCTCGGCTGAGTTTGGTTCAGATATCCTCGCTTGTGCCAGTGCAAGGCGACCCGATAGCGTCCTTTTGGCTGCCTGCAGTCCTTCATCACTATTAAGAGTCTCCAGCAGCAGTTTGGCTTTTTCAAGATTGCCAAGATTTATGAGAATATGCGATTGAGTAAGTAGAGCTTCTGCTCGCTCAGAGGTTGCCAGCGAGGGTTCAGAAATCAAAAATCGATTGTGTTCCAGTGCTTCGTGTAATTTTGGATTAGGCAGGTTCAAGTACGCCTCAACCAGCAGGCGGCGCAATTGAATAGGTGGATCCGAGAGTTCCTTGAGGGCTTCTTGGAGGATCGCGATTCCCTCCCGAGATTGGTTTCCATAGACAAGACTTTGTCCAAGTAGATAGATCAGTTGCCCCTCGCGGTCCTCCGGCACTCCTAGGTCACGCGCCTTTTGTAGATAGCGAGCCGCAATGAGGTGCGTTGCCCGCTTACGATCATCTGACCATTCCTTGTCTGCCTGGTAGGATTTTACTGCCCCCAGTATGTACAGATAGCTTCCAAAGTCTTCGAGATCCTTTGGGTTCCTCTGGATCTCAACGATGATATTGCGTGCCTCTTCGTATTTTTGCTGGTCAAGTGCTTCCCAAGCCATGTCGAGGGTGATGACCGGCACATCGACAACTGTTACATGTCCCAGATAGCTCCAAAAAGCAAATAGTCCTACGAGCCCGATTGCTGCAGCCGTGCCAAGCAGCAACTTATGGAGTCTGCCAGCGCCTGACCAATTCACGAGACTAGATATCTTGGCGCGGAGAGTGGGCGCAGCAGCTTCATCTGGCGATGACTTTTCCTTGGTTGTAGGTGTCGTGTCGGACAAGTTACTTCGCTCTCCGAATCGTCATTGGGCGCAGGACCAAACGACAGTCCTGTGAGATCTAGACGGGGAGGCTTGTACCGAAATGCCTGCGCAGGTGTCAATCCAAATTGACTCGCGAGCGTGATAGCAGTGAGTAGAACGCTCGAGTTCGCATGGCGAGTTGGAAAAGGTGCTAGCGAATCAGGAGCTAGTAGGTGGATGCCTTCGGACATTCAGAAAATAGAACTGCGAGGGATTTACCCAGGTTTCTCGGAGTACCGCGAAATGTCAGCACTTCACTCTACCTCAAGCAACAACCGTGCTAGGACAGGCGAGCCCCATCACCCAATTGTTGACATCTGCGAGCATTACATCTGTCAAGCTATCCCCATCTGGATAGAGGTTTAGCGAGACGGAGAAGCCCCCACTGTGCAGCAAGCGGAGGTCGTCCATTACTTGCTCTCTGGTGAATTCGCCTTCCTTCGGCGAAACCGACATCATCAGAGGTAAGCTCCGTGCTGCATTGAGACGGCGAAACGCATGACCACCTCGAGGTACACGACCTCCCAAAGAAATTGCTCCGGCGAATAGTTCTGGATGCTCCAAACCAACTCGCAGGGCCATCGAGCCTCCGACACCATAGCCGGCAACAAAGATGCGATTGTCATGAACATTAAACTGATTTTGCGCGATCTCAATGCACTGCCGCGTACGATGGCAAGATTCAGCTATAGCAGAAGCTGACTGTTCCCACCCAAATCGCCGTTCTTCCTTGCAGGTTCGAAGCGTGCCTCGCGGCGATACCCCGACGTAATTTCTTGAATTCAGTAGGGGCATGACCTGGCGAAGTTCGCCTTCACTGCTGTTGGGGCCATGCAACCACACAATCAGAGGATACGCGTAGCCAGCCTCATAGTTGATAGGTGCATAGAGGCAATGCGGAATTGAAGTGGCTCGTCGCCTGAGGGGAGTAGAACGTTTTCTTTTTTTAGGCCATGCAGTGAAGCTAGTGTGGGTAGCAGGGAGAAGAGAAGGCTGGGGAGGTAACAGCGTTCGGATCATAGTTGGTTCGCATTAGAGGTGTTGTGCGGAAGTGGTCAGAGACATGTGCTACGCCCTCGATATCGCTCCTTGACCAACACCGGTGCTTTCCGATTCCACAAGCACAACTTTGCGCCGGTCGCAGTGGATCAGCAAACACACTATCTCAAACACGCCAGATCTGTCTCAATGCCAATTCTGCTATCTTGCATTCAAATTCACGGCACATGCAGCTCATTCAGCTTTGCTAGCTAGCCCCATCAAGACGTTCCGACGCGACAAAATCAGTCGAACGACGTAACGATGGGGGTTGTAATCCAGTCGTTGGAAAATGTCAACGTCACGCCTTAAAAACCCACTAACGTCAAGTGCTAGCACTCTATATACCTAATACAAAAACCCGGACGAAAGTCGGAATTCGGCACAAGATACGGTACAAAGATTCCAAACTCGGCCACTGGCCGCAACGCAATTTATCTCTCACAGAGACTCGCAGGCGCAGAAAAAAGTTTCAATTCTTCTCTACCGTCTCTGCGTAAATATGTTTTCTACAGCCCGCGAGAACCCACAAACTCGCTTATGTCAGCGGCACAATTCCTAAGTGTGACTTCCGTTTCCGCTTTGCTCACTCAGCCGAGTTTGGCCATCGTCTCCACTAGCTCTTTCACAGCGTCCACACTTTTCTGGAAGGCTGCTTTTTCCTCGACAGTTAGCGTCAGTTCAACAATCTTCTCAACACCGTTGGATCCGAGAATCACAGGCACTCCGACGTAGAATCCTCCCACGCCGTATTCTTCTTCACAGTAGGCCGCACATGGAATCAATCGCTTCTTGTCGCGCACCACGGCTTCGACCATTTGCGTAGTAGCAGCAGCAGGGGCGTAATAGGCACTGCCCGTCTTCAAGAGACTCACGATTTCTGCTCCACCTTTTCGAGTGCGATCAACTATCTCTTCGAGTCGTGCTGGATCGATCAACTGCAATACGGGGATCCCACCCACGGAAGTACAACTTGGAATCGGTACCATCGTGTCACCATGGCCCCCCATCAAGAGTGCCGAAACGTCTTCGACACTCACTCCCAACTCCATAGCCAGGAATGTGCGATAGCGGGCCGTGTCCAAGACTCCTGCTTGTCCAAGTACACGACAAGGCTCAAAGCCGGTAACCTGCAAGGCTCGCTGGACCATTGCATCGAGCGGGTTGCTCACCACGATCACAATGCAGTCTGGGCTAGACTTCTTAATCTGCTCGCAGACGCTAGCCATGATTTTGGCGTTGGTCGCTAGCAGGTCGTCGCGGCTCATCCCCGGCTTGCGAGGAATGCCAGCAGTGATCACCACCACGTCGCTGCCAGCAGTATCTTCATAGCTCGTCGTGCCAACGATATTGGAGTCGAACCCCATGACTGGCGATGCCTGCATTAAATCGAGGGCCTTTCCTTTGGGCATGTCCTCGGTTTGCGGGATGTCCACCAGGACGATGTCCCCCAGCTCTGCCGCCGCACACCAATGGGCCGTGGTGGCCCCAACATTCCCCGCCCCGATTATGCTGATCTTCGCACGCCGCATCACAACGCTCCCTTGCTTATCTTGTTTGAAAAATTGACTGCAAGAGAGTGAGTATCGCGCGACAGACAAGTTGTTGCAAGTGCCCTAACACGCTTTGTTTGATGCTGCGATTGTAGGGGGAGTATGGAAGTGGCCGTTAGGTAAAAATTCCCTCTCACAACACAAAAACCATCAGTAGAATCCAGTTTTTAAGCGGTTTTGGGATGATCGTCGAACAGTTTTGCATGACAAATCTTGCCAGATCCCTCGGAGTACTTCGGGATGACGGAGTACTTCGCTTCTAAAAAAACGTGTGAAAGTGATTCAAACAAATCGAGGGGCCAATAACTTGCACAAAGTACTGCCTGCGCCGGTATTTCCAGCTTCCGTAGCCGGACCCGCCACGTGGACCGGGAAAGATTGGCGACGTTAGGTTCCCAACTCCCGGACCGCGTGGCGGTCCGGTTGAGTGGTAAGACATGAGAAAACTGAACTCCAGTGCGTCAACGTGCTAGCCCCGTAAACCCCGAGAAACAGCGATCTGGACACTGAGCACCTCACTTCCTACCATCCGGCCCTCTTTTCTACCAAATCTTTTCACATTTCGATTCTCATTGCGGAGCTCGTCGATGGCTGATGGCGCGTCTGGCGCTGCGGGTATTGCCCGTCGTTGCCAAGATCTCGTTTTGCCGATTGCCATGATTACCAGCGTGCTGGTGATCCTGGTGCCGTTGCCTCCCGCGCTGTTGGATGTGCTTCTAGCTGGCAATATCACCGTCTCGGTGATTGTGCTGCTTACGACAGTCTATGTGAAGTCGCCACTGGAATTCAGCATCTTTCCTTCCCTGCTGTTGGCCACCACGCTGGCGCGACTCGTCTTGAATGTAGCCACGACTAGGCTGATTCTCACTCGAGCGGCCGTCGATGGGGAGAACGCGGCGGGAGGGGTGATTACCGCATTTGCGAATTTTGTGGCCGGTGAGGGAAACATAGTCGTCGGGTTGATCATTTTCATCATTATTGTGGTGATCCAGTTTGTCGTAATCACCAAAGGTGCTACCCGAATCAGCGAAGTCGCCGCTCGATTCTCATTGGATGGCATGCCAGGCAAACAGATGGCAATTGATGCCGACTTGAATGCGGGAATTATCGACGAACACGAAGCTCAGCGCCGACGCACAGAAATCACCCAGCAGGCCGACTTTTATGGAGCCATGGATGGTGCCAGTAAATTCGTCCGTGGCGATGCGATCGCTGGCATCATCATCACCGTGATCAACGTTCTGGGCGGGTTGATTATCGGTGTGGCCGAGCATGGGATGCCGTTGATGGAGGCAGGTTCCCTCTTTACTCGTCTTACCATTGGCGATGGTCTCGTAAGCCAGGTCCCTGCATTTCTCATCTCTTTGGCTGCTGCATTGCTCATCACTCGCAGCACTCGCAGCAGCAATCTGCCTCAAGAGTTTATCCAGCAGATATTTTCGCGTCCGCAAGCCTTGGCCGTGGCGGCCGGGTTTCTTGCTGTGTTGGTTATGACTGATCTTCCCCGTACGCCGCTGATGGTGATGTGTGCAGCTTGTCTGGGGATGGCCCGCGTATTGACCCAGGCAGAAACACGTAAGAAAACCGACGAGGCCACGGAAGCAAGACAACAGAAGCCGCCTGTCGAAGATCGGATTGAAGACTATCTCGCCGTCGACCCAATGGAAGTCGAGGTGGGCGTGGGATTGATCCGTCTAGCCGATCCCAAACGAGGTGGTGATTTGCTCGAACGCATCCAACGCGTGCGGCAAAGTATCGCCGCGGAGATTGGCGTCATCATGCCCAAGATACGGATTCGCGATAATATGCGGCTCGAGCCAAACGAGTATCGCATCAAGATTGCCGATATGCCCGTCGCGCACGATCGGCTGGAACCGGGCTACCTATTGGCCATCGACTCAGGAATGACCACCGGGAAGATCGACGGCATCGACACCAAGGACCCCGCCTTCGGCACCGAAGCCAAGTGGATTCAAACATCCATGCAAGAAAATGCCGAGTTACTGGGCTACACCGTCGTGGAACCGGGGGCCGTCTTAGCCACCCATCTGACTGAAGTCTGCCGGCGTCATGCCGACGAGATTCTCACTCGCGATTCGGCCAAGCACCTAGTTGACGAACTCAAGCAAACCCAACCGGCTGTCGTCGAAGAATTGATTCCCAATACGATGTCGCTGGCCGAAGTGCAAAGTGTGTTGCAACTGCTGCTGCGTGAGCAAGTCCCCATTCGACAACTCGCACTCATTTTGGAAACCTTGGGGGACTACGCTCCGAGGACCAAGGATCCCGTGTTGCTCACTGAGTATGTCCGCCATCGCTTGGCGCGCCAGATATGTACGCGCTATCGCAACGAGCAAGGAGAACTCTATGTGATCGCCCTCGATCCGGCCATGGAAGACCGTATTCGTGCTGGGTTCGAACATAATGAGCGGGGATTGTTCATCCGCATGTCGCCGCAAGCAATCGAAGCGACATGCAACTCGATTGCCGAGCAGATCACCAAACTAATCACAGCCAATCATACTCCTATTGTGCTAGTCAGCCCACAAATCCGGGCTGCACTCAAGCAAATCACCGAAAACCACCTGAGCCAACTCGTGGTTCTCAGCTTTAACGAAATTACCAGAGACACACAGATAGTGACACTGGGATTAGCAAGCGACAATTAAATGCGGAGTGGGGAATTCGGATTGCGGATTGAAAAACCAAATGACTACTGACTACTGACTACTGACTACTATGGATGACCGGGGTCGGGACGACCCGGCTCGCCAAATCTCTAACCACTAGCATCTAACCTCTATGAACATCTCCACATTTCGCGCGAAATCGATGCAACAAGCCCTAGACATGATCCGTCGTGAGTTGGGGCCAGACGCTACGGTCCTGCACACGAGAGAGTGTCATGCCAGCCTGTTGGGTCGAATCTTTCTTGGCAGACATTTTGAGGTCGCGGCGTCTAAGGATGCTAATGTCCCGGCTAGGATGGTGGTCACCGAAGAAGCCGCGGCAGCTTCTACGTCGAAACCTGCTTCAAATATTTTAGCGGGAGATGACTTCGATTACCGAAATCGCTACCGCAACGACTTTCTTGCGGATTCCGGCACGGAAATAGATGAGCTGCAGTTCATGTCGCAACATCTCAGGCAGCAGTCTGCTGACTCGGCCATTCATAAACTTCCTGAGGCATTGTTCGAGGTTTACACCGACCTGATCGAATCCGACGTGGAAGAACGTGTTGCCCAGCAGCTGCTCCACCATTTGCGCGCCAATGAGACTGTCGACTTGCACGATGCGTTTGCGTTGCGGGCTGAGCTCATGCGCAAGATCGAAAGCGAGATCGAAGTAACGGGACCTCTGCAAGTAACATCCGGTGCAGGCAAAGTAATCGCATTAGTTGGCCCCACGGGAGTGGGCAAGACCACGACAATCGCGAAGTTGGCGGCCAATTTTCGCCTACGTGAGAACAAGTCGGTCGGCTTGATCACCGTCGATACTTATAGGATCGCCGCAGTCGAACAGCTTCGTACCTACGCCGACATCATCGACTTGCCTATGGAAGTGGTGAGCACACCACGGGAAATGCGCGAGGCGGTCGCGAGAATGAAATCCATGGATTTGATTCTGATGGATACTGCGGGACGTAGCCCTCGTGATCAAGTCAGGATTCAAGAACTGAAATCCATCCTCTCGGAGGCCAACCCCGACGAAGTTTTTGTGGTTCTCAGCGCTGTCAGTGGAGCCAAAAGTCTGACGACAACGGCTGAGAAATTTGCTTCTGTTGGTACCACAGGTATCGTTGTTACAAAACTCGACGAGGCCATGGCCTTGGGAAATCTACTCTCCATAGGCCAGGTTAGTCGCCTCCCCATAAGCTACGTGACCGACGGCCAGAACGTCCCCGACGACATCCAGGTCGCCAATTCACGCAAGTTGGCGGAGTTGATCTTAGGAATCAAGAATTAATCAGAATTGAGACTCAATCGGATTCGAGACGACCGGGCTCACCATTAACTGACAAATGTCCACTGACAACTGACAATTCCCCATGCTTGATCAAGCCGACAAACTGAGAATGCTCGTTCGTGAAACCGTCAAGGAGCATGCTATCCTTCAACCGGGGATTCCTCTGGTAGCTGTGAGCGGCGCACAACGCGGAGTTGGTGCGACCACTGTCGCCCAATATCTTGCGCAGGAACTTGCTCAACTCGGCAAACGTGTCGTCTTGGTCGATGCCAATCTGCTTGCTCCGAGATTGACCGCCAGCATGAAGCCATCTCGCAGTGGTTCTCTTTCCGAAGTCCTAAACGGCCACCGCTCAGTGGCTGAAGTACTCGAACAAATTGGTGAAGGGATCCAGCTCTTGTCTGGCATCGATGTTGATGGAGAAGTCCCCGAAATGAATCTTCGCGCACTGAAGCGCCTTTTGACGGACCTGCGATCACTAAGAAATGATGCCGATATCATCTTGATTGACACTGGTGAGGGGATGACTCCCTGGATTGAAAAATTCTGGACCGCTGCCTTGCAGATATTGCTGGTAACCACGGTGCAGTCCTCTTCGGTAATGGACAGTTACGCTGCCGTAAAACTTGCCCCTTGGGGAGACGTGGACGGCAAACTTCGCCTGGTGGTCAACCAATGTAACGATGTAGATTTGGGCATGCGCGCAAGCGATAGCTTTGCGTCAACTTGCCGGCGATTCTTGGGAATGCGTTTGCTTGGCGACGCGGCAGTGCTAGCTTCTGACAAACAACTCCACGCTGGGGCAGAAACACTCAGTCATCGCTCTCCGTTGCGTCGATCCGTGCGCTTGCTCGCCGCCGACCTGCTCTCACAAGCTTATTTGATCCAAGGGCGCAACACGCAACCACGAAGTAAGTCCCTTCCGAGCGAGTCGCAAGCAGCTTCGCTTTTCACAGAAACCGAACAAAGAGTCTCCATTGCCGCGAGTCGCTAGCAGACCGCTTGTTTTATTTTCAACTTCACTCAATACAACCACGCATTATGACGATAACTAATGGAAGTCGGATCGGCTGCACTCGCCCGTTAAACTGGCGCGAATGCGAAAAGTTTGAGGCCCAAGGAGACTCGTCGCGTGGCTCGCACTTATGCCGGCATCTTAGCACTACTGGGATTAATCGTGGTGCTCCTACGCGCCATCAAGGATGGAGCTGGCGTCGACGGCACGCTCCTCCAGTCAGTTGCTATGATGGCGCTTCTGGCAGTGGTGGGGACAGTCGTAGGAGCAATCGCTCAGACGACAGTCGATGAGTCAACGAGAACTCGCGTGCAGGCAGAGTTGGATGCATTCGAGAACGCCCAAGCCAAGCCAACCAACTAAGACATCGGTGCCTGTTGTGGCACCGCGAATAAACAAACGAGAACGGAATCTCGCTTCCATCTGATTGCCTCGCTGGGGGCAATCAGTTCAAAGCAGCATGGAGGATTGCATGACAACAGCGACTGTCGCACCTGTAGATGAAATCGCCGAAGTTTGGCATCAGTATAAGAATGATCCCAGCAGTCGTGACTTACGCAATCGACTCGTTGAGCGTTATCTGCCGTTGGTGAAATACAATGGAGAACGCATCTGGTCGCGGCTCCCGGATGGGGTGGAACTCGATGATCTCATCTCGGCCGGTGTCTTCGGTTTGATGGACGCCATCAAGGCCTTTGACATGAGTCGCGGTGTTAAGTTCGAAACCTACTGTGTTCCTCGCATCCGTGGTGCCATGCTCGACGAACTGCGAAGCATGGACTGGGTTCCTCGCTTGGTCCGTTCTAAGGCGAGCAAACTCAGCGCGGCCGTCAAAGCACTCGAAGCGCAGCACGGCCGGCAGCCGACAGAGATCGAACTCGCCGAGAAGATGGAAATCTCCGTTCAGGAGCTCGAAAAGATGATGTCCGAGGCCAACGCCGTCGGCCTCATCAGTCTCAACAAAAAATGGTACGAGACCGACAGCTACAAGGATGTCCGCGAAATCGACATCCTGGAAGACAAAAAGGGCGAAGATCCCACACGTCGAATTCAGAAATCCGACCTCATGCGGCTAGTCACCAAGGGACTTAATCGCAACGAGCGCCTCATCATCATTCTCTACTACTACGAAGAAATGACGATGAAGGAAATCGGCTCAACTCTCGACCTGAGTGAAAGTCGGGTGAGCCAAATGCACAGCGCGATCGTGCAGCGGTTGCAAAACCAGTTAGGAAGACGCCGACCGGAATTCGGCACCTAACGGCAAGCCAAACCTGTGGCGAGCCGGATGCGCAAGCTTCCGGTCCCACTCCAACCAACCTTAAGCCGCGAGGCGACAGCCGGGCGAGAAATCTCGCTGGGAAGTTGCCTCGCGGTTTTTCTGTTAGGATAAGGTACTCCTCGATCAAACTACGCTTGAACAGTGCGTGGTTTAATTCGGCTGGAAGTCTGCGTACCAGTAGTGGTCTTTCGACGCTTCAAGCACTTACCCGGCCGCTTTCTGGAAACAAGGTTATGAATAACCTCCTTTTCTCCGCGAGTTGCAAATCCCTGACAAAGTGTAGCAGGTTTTCACGATCGGCAGCGTCTTGCCCCCCAAGTCTTGCCCAAGTATCTGACAACTTATCCTATTGATTTAGCTGAAAATCTCGCATTCGCTACGAAATTAGGATTCTTTGACGTCCTTTTCCTTACAAGCTAAGATGAACTCATTCCATATTTGGCCAAGAAATAGCGACGGATTCTCGCCTTCTTCTGCAAGGATACTATATGGCAGCCCGTTGCCCAGACGATACTTCTCAGCTCTTGGCTCGTGTGGCTAAAGGTGATTCCCTGGCGACCGATCAACTATTGGATCGCCACCGTGGCCGTCTGGTTGCAATGATTAAATTGCGCATGGATGGCCGGCTGACTGCGAGATTCGATCCTTCTGATGTGGTTCAAGACTCACTCACTGAGGCTCACGGTAAGTTGACTAACTATGCACGATCACAACCTATTCCTTTCTATCCTTGGCTACGCGGAATTGCCTGGCAGCGGCTTATCCAGCTCCAACGTCAGCACTTATATGCAAAACGTCGCTCAGTCAGTCGGGAAGAGCACTCTCACCAGCTCGCCGATAAATCGGCAGAGTTGCTCGCCGAGAGATTGCCAATGCCCGCGACGCATGCTAGTGGTCATGCTATTCGCAAGGAAATACAAGCTCGAGTTCATGCAGCTATTCAGCAATTACCTGAAATCTCTCGTGAAATAATCATACTACGTCACTTGGAAGAGATGTCGTTTAATGAGATTACCGACGTTCTGAAAATGAGCGAAGATGCGATCTATTCACGCTATCGACGTGCAATTGAGAAATTAAGTCGCAGCTTGGCTAAACATGACGACTAGCAACTTTTGTGTTTTGTGGTTCCTGAAGCGACCCTATCTGCCCCAGAGATTCCTTTTCCAGTTTCCTATCCATGGCACACACAGAACTATCCGAGATTCAGACTCCGCCTGATCTGGAAGCGGCTTTTGATGTTCTTGTGTGCCAAGCCGTAACCCAGCTAGAAAACGGCGACTCGATCAATGTAACCGAGCTTTGTGCAACTTGGCCTCAATTAGCTCCACGGCTTCAACAGCTCCTGCCTGCCTTGGAGGCGGTGGCACATCTACGTCCCGCCACCGAGATGATGGGCAATGAATCGGCAGTCAATTCTCGCGGCTCAGACAGATTATCCTCTTCAGACGGTGACGGAATGCCGCGGGGAGTATTGGGAGACTTCCGGATTCTGCGAGAGCTAGGCCGGGGGGGAATGGGAATCGTCTACGAGGCCGAGCAGTTATCACTCGCTCGGCGGGTAGCGCTCAAGGTCCTGCCGTTCGCCGCAATGCTGGATGAGCAGCAGTTAAAACGTTTCAAGAACGAAGCCCGTGCAGCCGCCACGCTCAAGCATCCTCACATCGTCAGTGTCTATTCTGTAGGCTGTGATCGAGGTGTCCACTACTATGCTATGGAATTGGTCGATGGTGAGAGTCTTGATCGGGTGATTCACAATTGCCAAAGAGTACAGAGTGGCGGGCAAATCGAAGATAGTAGTAGTGCCTCGGCTGAAACTGTTGCTGCCGCGCTCTCTACAAAAGATGATGCCAATTCGCCAGGACGCTTTCGCACCCTCGCATTACTTGGAGCAGAGGCAGCCGACGCACTCCAGCATGCTCATGACTTAGGCATCATTCACCGCGACATTAAGCCTGGCAACTTGATTATTGATCGAGCAGGCAAAATCTGGATCACCGATTTTGGCCTTGCTCGGATAGAAGCCGACGCAGGCCTTACGATATCGGGCGACGCACTCGGGACACTGCGTTACATGAGCCCAGAACAGGCTCTTGGGCAAGCTGTTGTAGATTCTCGTTCCGATATCTATTCACTCGGAGTTACCCTTTATGAACTGTTAACGCTTCAACCCGCATACGGAGGAAACGACCGCAGACAGCTTCTCCAAGAGATCGCGACAATCGACCCGCGTCCTCTTCGGCAACTCAATAGCCACATCCCTGTCGATCTCGAAACTATCGTCTGCAAGGCAACGGAACGAGACCCCGTTGATCGATATCGAAGCGCAAAGCACCTTGCCGATGATTTACGACGATTTTCAGAGAGCAAGCCAATCCATGCCCGAGCTCCTTCGTTGAGTGACAAGATCTTCAAATGGTCTCGGCGGCACTCGGGACTCGCATGGACGGCACTCGGAATACTTCTACTGGTGCTCGTTGTGCTGAGTCTCGGCACAGTTTTCGTCGCCCAATCTCGTAATGAGGCCAACCAACAACGCCGGCTCGCTATCGGCGAAAAGAACGTTGCAATAGCGGAACGTAATCGTGCCATGGATGAGCGAAACAAAGCCCTACTCCATCAATATTGTGCCGAAATTGTTGCGGGTCAGGTGGATGCACAACAGAAGAACATCGGCGGCTTGCGTACCACTCTTGCAGGACACTTACCACTCGATGGAGCGCCGGATCGTCGTGGGTGGGAGTGGTATTATTTGAAGACACTTTGTCATCCCGAACAAGTAAGCTTGCGGGATTTCTATCAATTTCAGCATGCTGCCTGGAGTCCAGACGGAGCCCTTATTGGCACGCCAGGGAAAATTTGGGATAGCGGCACCTACGGTCTCATCGGCACTTGTGATACCACATTTATCTTGCGGCGTTGTGCTGCGTGGAGCCCCGACAGCCGAAAGCTGGCTTGGGGTGAAGCTAGTAAGCTTAGTAATGTTCATATCTGGGACCGAGAAACAAATGAAGTTGATCTGCCATCTATTCATGAGGCAAGTGTATGGTGTCTTGCTTGGCGCCCCGATGGAAAGCAGCTAGCTACTGGCTCAATCGACCACTCGGTAAAAATCTGGGATGTCGCCACACGTTCGGTAGTTCACTCCCTGGAGGTTACTGATAACGTTTCAACAGTGGCCTGGAGTGCCAATGGCAAGCTGCTGGTAGCTGGGGTAGATGGTGGGGGTGTTTTCGCGTGGAACACGTCAACTGGTACACTTCTGTTTCAATTACCCTCAGAGGCTCAACACACGGGAGTCTCTTGGCATCCCGTAGGCGAACATTTGGCTGTTATAGAAAGTCACCGCTGGTTCTTACTTAATTCTACGAACTGGAATATCTCTGAAGAGCACCAACTTTTACGTGGGGGTGTCATTGCGTGCAGTCCCGACGGCAAGCGTGTCGCCGTATCACATGGCGAAACGATATCTGTCTGGGATCTAGAGGTCGGTCGGTCCATCATCGAGCTGAACGGTCACTTGCGGGATGTGATTTCCTTGTCTTGGAGTGCTGATAGCTGCAACCTAATCAGTTCCTCGGATGATTGTGAAATCAAAGTGTGGGACGTAAATGCAACTGCAGATTCGGAAGCTGCTTCAGTCAATTCGCCCATCAACTTGATCTACTGGAAGTCGGATCAAACCCTAGTTGCTGTCAGTGAGAGGGAGAATGTTCTATTCTCCTGGCAAGAGCTAAAAAAAAGTCCGACTCGAAGTGAACTTCCGACTATTAACGAAGCGTTGTGCTACAGCTCCGACCGAAGTCTTGCGGCTGTGTACTCAGAGAATCATCATGCGGTTTCCATAGTTGATACCTCGACCAATCAGGTACAGGCATTGTTGCGGTTAACGCAAGACCACCAGCTCTGGAATCTAGGTAGACAGCCGTGTCAGTTCTCCTTGGACGGTTCACGACTTGTCATCGCAACCAATTTCGGCGACCAAATCTCACTTAGTTTCTGGGAGATCGACCAAGAACGTTGCATATCGACATGGTTATGGGAGTGCCACCCAGAGGGAGGTAAAGTCGAGCAAATGACTTGGTCACCGGAGGGGGATTACGTAAGTGTGGTTGGACAAGGCGACTTTGGCGACAACGGACGCTTATACTGGGACGACCACTTACACATCATCGAGGTAGCAAGTGGCAAGAGGGTGTTAAAACGGCTTCCAATAGGCGGCAATAAGCTCTCAATCAGTTCGACGGTTTGGAGCCCCTCATCAAAACTCGTGGGAATCGGAACTGACGAGGGATGTGTTGAAATTGTGAAGATAGGCACACAGCAACCAGTGTTTACCAAGAAGATTCACAGGAACTCTGTTCACTCTCTAGCGTGGCATCCCATTGAGAACCGATTGGCATGTTCGTCCTCAGTTGGCATCATGAAGATAATCTCGGCAACTTCAGGTCAATCACTCTTGACCTTTTCACTTCGCGACAAAACTACCTCTTGCCTAGCGTGGAATCCAAACGGTCAGCTATTAGCTGCGGCAACCAACAGAGGCAACGTAAGTATGTTCGACGCCTCACGAGGATACGACATTGCCTCGGGGAACAGACAAGGAGAATTAGCCTGGGACTACTACGAATTAGCCCGCTCAACAACAGGTGATGGGTCACGGGCAGCCTTAAGGGAGGTGTTGCGCCATGCACCAGACACTATGGCGTTTTGGGCTATGCGAGGGAACGCCAATGCGATGCTAGATGAGTTCGAGCAGGCTGCAGACGAGTTTGCAAAACTTAACACGGCTAAGAATAGTCAATCGATTCTAGCAGCCGTTAGTCGAGCATTGTGTCTCCGTGCAGCCGGAAATATTCCAGCGTTTCAGAGGGAGTGTCGAGTTCTAGCGTCCAAGTATGCAGCAGACCCCGAGCCAAATAGCAGAGAGACTGTTGCAATGCTCTGTACGGCCACTCCTTATTCCTCGGTGGACCCTGCTAGACTTTTAATGATGGCAAGTTACGAGATTCCAAAACCTGAAATTGATAAACATAATAGTATCTTAATTGGTGCATGCCTAATGCGAGCTGGACAGGATGAGAAGGGGGCGCTCATTCTGACGAAAAAGTCGCAATCGTATCTCCCCGGTGGAAATGCAAGGAATTACATCGATCAGGCATATACACTCTATTTTCTCGCTCTGGCCCGACATCACCTAGGGCACACCTCGCAAGCTCGGCGACTGCTTGCCGAGGCAAACGAACATGCCTCCCAGGCTGGCGATCTCCAATGGAATTGGCGTGACCGCGTGAATCTCGGCGGTTTACGTGACGAAGTCACCGCCGCTCTCGCCCCGTAGCGAATTAGGGCAAATTCTCAGCCGTTATGCCCAATTCTTAGGAATATTCGACAGATTCCCCCCTTCGACTGCAGGACTATGGATAGGGGAATTGCGCCCAAATCCAGCTGGGCCTCAAGGGTACAGGGGACGCGTTTTCTTAAATATACGTACTATTTTGAGCCCATTTTCTGGGCGCCATTTACTTATTCCTTGATTGGACCACTCAAGATGAAATCGTATCTCGTCACTGCCTCGCTGCTTTGCTTAGGCTTTGCTTGTTCAGTCGCAACGGCTGCCGATGTCACCAGCACCTGGGATGGTTCGACCAACACCTGGTCGGATGATTCTCACTGGGACAGTCTGCTGTTTCCCAATAATGGAAATGGAGGACTGACTTACGAGGCACTGATTTCAGGCGGAACGGTCACATTGGATCAGGATATTAGCATTGAAAATCTGCAACAGACGAATGGAACTATTACAGGAAGTTCTGATCTGACCATCTCAGGTTTCACGACATGGACGAGGGGCACGATGAGCGGTACGGGGACCACGCGCGCCAACGGCGGCCTGGACCTGAGTGGCAGCCTACCCAAGAACCTTGATGGCCGCGTCCTCAACAATGCCGGCGCTGCCACCTGGGCGGCCGGCCAATTCATTACCGGCAATGGAGCGGTGCTCAACAACCAGCTCGGAGCGATATTCGATACCAACTTCGACGGCGAAATCTTCGACGGCTTCATCGGTGCTCCATCGCAAATCAACAACGCCGGTACCTTCACCAAAAGCGGCGGGGCAGGCGCGACCAGATTCCATATCGCATTCAACAATACCGGTGCTGTTAACGTTCAGTCAGGTACGCTCAGTCTATCGGGAGGCGGAACAAGCAGCGGTAGCTTCGACGTGTCAGCCGGCAGCACATTGCAGATATCGAGCGGCGTAAGCTTCGTAGCTGGTGCAAGTGTGACTGGCGCTGGAACGCTGGACATCAGCAATGGTACTTTGACTGCATTAAGTGATCTCGAACTTACGAATCTAGCTCTCACGAACTCCTCAGCCACTATCGATGGTACATCGACAATCATCGCTTCGGGCATGCTGACTTGGACGAGGGGCACGATGACTGGCGCAGGCATAACCAATGCCAACGGCGGCCTGGACCTGAGTGGCAGCAACTCCAAGACCCTCAATGGTCGCGTCCTCAATAACGCTGGCGCTGCGACCTGGACGGCCGGACAAGTTTTGACCGGAAATGGAGCGGTGTTCAACAACCAGCTCGGGGCGACATTCGATACTAACTTCGACGGAGAAATCTTAAACGGCTTCGGTGGTGCTCCATCGCAAATTAACAACTCCGGTACTTTCACCAAAAGTAGCGGAGCGGGCGCGACCAGAATCCATATCGCATTCAACAATACCGGTGCTGTTAACGTTCAGTCAGGTACGCTCAGTCTATCGGGAGGCGGAACAAGCAGCGGTAGCTTCGACGTGTCAGCCGGCAGCACATTGCAGATATCGAGCGGCGTAAGCTTCGTAGCTGGTGCAAGTGTGACTGGCGCTGGAACGCTGGACATCAGCAATGGTACTTTGACTGCATTAAGTGATCTCGAACTTACGAATCTAGCTCTCACGAACTCCTCAGCCACTATCGATGGTACATCGACAATCATCGCTTCGGGCATGCTGACTTGGACGAGGGGCACGATGACTGGCGCAGGCATAACCAATGCCAACGGCGGCCTGGACCTGAGTGGCAGCAACTCCAAGACCCTCAATGGTCGCGTCCTCAATAACGCTGGCGCTGCGACCTGGACGGCCGGACAAGTTTTGACCGGAAATGGAGCGGTGTTCAACAACCAGCTCGGGGCGACATTCGATACTAACTTCGACGGAGAAATCTTAAACGGCTTCGGTGGTGCTCCATCGCAAATCAACAACGCCGGTACCTTCACCAAAAGCGGCGGGGCAGGAACGACTTATTTCGGTCTCGCCTTCAGCAACACCGGTAACGTTAACGTCAACAGCGGGACGCTAAAGCTCGGAGGATTTGTCTCTAACGCGGGATCGATGAATATTCAACCTAGTAAGACTCTAACTCTAGACGCAGGGTTCATCAATCACGGAGCAGGAATTGTCACTGTTGACAACGGCCACCTTACCATGGCTTCACTGGCCACGAATGACGGTGCATTAATCATTGAGAATGTCTCTGCTGCTACTCTAGCTGCAAATTTAATCAACGCCGGAACCATCGATGTTGCAGCCCTGTCGAACCTGAATGTAGGTGGAGCCTATTCAGGCACAGGCAACATCGAAATCGATGATTCCCAGTTCACCGTCGAAGGAAACGCCGCGATTGGTGGAACGCTAAATATCAACAATACTTCGACAGCTCGATTCGAAGCGGGCGGAAGCAACAGCGGAGCGATAAGTATTCTGACGGATTCTTCATTGGCGATTGATGGTGCGTTTGCAAACGATGGCGCAATACTCGTGGACTCTGGAGGGCAATTAAATCTCGACTCGAATCAGCCGTTTGACAATCCAGGGACGCTGGAGGTTCACGAAGGTACTGTCGCGATTCCTAAGTCGAACAGTATTGCGGTCCATCCACTGGCGCCACTCCAGTTAATCGCTGAGGCAACACTTACGGAGGGTACCTGGATCGCCAGGGGAAACAGTTCGATTGTGCTTCCCCAAATCTCCGGTGGAACGCCCTTTGAGCTTCGGCATACCGATGCCATGGTAATTCTGGATGGTCCTAGCTCCGCTATGCCTGCGATTGACGGACTATGGACGAATGCAGGGACACTGGAACTGCGCGGCGGGCGCGATCTACTTTTGACGGGTCGGCCACCAGACGCATCTCCTGGATCTTTCGCATCGCCCTTTGTGAACTCGGGCATTATTCACCTAGGAGTAGGAAGCACGCTGTCACTTGGCCAGGAAGGCATCTCAAACGGAAGTGGATCTCGCGTGGAAGGTGAAGGCGTGATCGAGGGAAGCGTTTCAGCACACGGAACGACGTTCTCGAGCAACGGGTCACTATCGATTAATCAGGGATCCCTATCGATATCGACCTCGGTGAGCAACTTGACTGCCGGCACGTTGGCGGTCAACGTTCCCATGTATGTTAACAACGGAGGCCACTTTGTTATCGCCGACGGGGCAACTCTAGGAGGAACGGGCATCTTAGAATTGCAAGATGGCTTGGTCACCATCGATGGAACGCTCGACAAGCAAGTGCGAATAGTCGGTCCCGTAGTAGTAGGGGGGACAATCTCCGACGCCACTCTGGACAGTGCCGTTGTCACGACCCCTCCGAGTGGAGGTGGATTCGGACTGGTAAATTGCTTTGGCGAGAACACTATCGAATCGGGCGTCGTGAATATCGATGGGCAGTTGCTTGTTAACGATGGCACACTGACACTGGGTGCTGGAGCGAGTATTTTCGGGCCAGGGGCGATCGATGTCAAAGCGTTGGCGTCTGCGGTTGTCTTTGGCAATCTGGCATCTACCGGCAATGCGACCATCACCGGATCGTTGGCCGTCGAAGCTGGCGCCACGGCCCAGGCCACAAATTGGAATTTTGTTGGGAACAGCCTAGTAAATGTTAAAGGCAGATTAAAATCGCCCAATCCCGTTACGGTTACTGGCACAATAATAGTGAGTGACGGCGGAGAGACCGACGTTTCCGATGTGACATTGGCCGAGTTTGCCAAAGCCAAAGGCCTGGGCAAGTTTGCTGGGAATGTCAAGTCTAAGTCAAACGCTGTTATCGCCCCCGGAAGCAGTCCCGGCATGTTGACGGTCGGCGGCAACATGACATTTGAAGGGGGATCGATCTTCGAACTCGAAATCCGCGACGCCCAAGGAATCTCCGGCACCGACTACGATCTTCTGGCTGTCGAAAGCGATATTATCAACATCGGCACCACGATTGAACCGATGATCATTTCTCTCAATACGCTCGATCTGCTCGATGAACCAGGTCAGGCGACCAACTTCGATAACTCCCAAGACTATTCCTGGACCATTGCCACAGCCATCGGCACAATCAGCGGATTTTCCGCTGGCACTTATGTGTTTGACGAGAGTGCCTTTCTAAACGACCTGGGCAGCGGCGCACTCTTTCTATCGCTCGGTGATTCCGGCCACGCCCTAAACGTGGTTTTTTCTGCCAATGGTCTGCCGAATCTCAGCACTGGCGACTTCGACCAAGATGGCGACGTGGATGGCCGCGACTTCCTCACCTGGCAACGAAACCCTGCTATTGGATACCTCGCTAACTGGCAGGCCAACTACGGTCGCAGTGCTACTCAATCGGCACTCAGCGTGGCAGTTCCCGAACCTTCCTCGCTGGGCACGATGGTCTGTCTGACCCTGGCTTGCGTGGCTTGCCTAAGGCACTCTCACTTGCAATTTGAAAAAAGAAAGCTGATCCCATCGGTTGCCATTCAACACCTTGCCCTCTTGGGATGGGGCTGCTGGCTGGCACTGGTTGTTGGCTCAACTCCGGCAAGCGCAGTGCTCGTTGTCAATGAAGGCGAGCAATTGAGTGGCAGCTCGGTAATCCAGGAAGATGTCATTAACCATGGCGCGGTGATGGGGTTAGGTCCTGACCAACGGTTGGTTTTCGGCGAGGGCTACACCCTCACAGGTGCCGGCTCGTTGGAATACACGCTTTCACTGGGAACCTACTCGCCAGGGAACAGCCCAGCCGTCGTCACCGGCACCAATCAGCAATTCGGCGGCACGGTCCAGATCGAACTGGGAGGTGCGCTACCCGGTTTTGGGCCAAACAATCACGATCAAATTAATGACACAGCTACCCTTGATTTGCTGTCCTCTTCAACCTTGAGCATCCTGCCCTACAACGGATTCGTACCAACGGCGGGGGACATGTTCACCCTCTTCACTTGGCAAACAGAGCTCATCGGTTCGTTTGGCTCGGTCGTGATCGACCCCTTCTTCGCCACCAATGGGTTGACTTTTCAAATTGACGTGATCAATCCCAGCAGCTCTGGCAGCCTCGTATTGACCGCTGTCCCAGAGGCGAACGCCGTTCTTATCTGGTCTGCGCTGGCGGGTGTGGTTCTGATTACCAAGTTCTACTCTTTTCTCGTGCCACGTCGTCTTCGTTCTATTTCGACTTTGTGTTTCTCACTTGCTTGTTCGTTGCTTCTCAACAACAGTTTTGTGCAAGCTGACCTGTTCGTCATCGATCCCACGGTGGTGGCAGTCGGTCACGATTCACCTAGCGACGGCGTCTTTGATTCGTTCTCAGGTCCAGCCGGCACGGTACTCAACAATGAATACAGGCCATCGAACATGCCCTCGTTCGAAGATCGCACGACACTGCAATTCTCCTTGAGTTCGATCTCAGGAACCATTTCTTCAGCCATTTTGACTCTTTTCGAGAATGGACGAGGAGGACTGCCATTGGTCAGCTTCTACGGCTATCAGGGTGACGGAACGCTGAGTTTGTCAAACTTCGAAGTCGGCAGCAAACCGCTAGTAGCCCAAGTGCAAACTTCTCTCGACAGCGTAGCCAACAATGCCGCCCTCAACTCGATCGACCTCACGAGCTTCGTGCAGCAGGCATACACAATGGGTGCCTCGCACATAGGAATCACCAGCCGAGTCGACACAGGCTCACTCGGGTTCTTCTACTCGGCCACTCCTAGATTCACCCCAACGTTGAACGTCACCGCCGTGCCGGAGGCCAGCGCGGTGCTGGTTTGGTCTCTGCTCACTTTGGGGGCGTTATTGCGAAGTGGCCTGAACGATAGCAAAAATCAGTAAACCTAGTTTCTTATTTGAACTTATGACTTCGAAACCAACCTACACGAGGTAATACCTTATGAAAACTTTGTCTCTGAGACTAACAACGATCGGCATATTGGTCCTGGCCCTGAACCTGCAGAGCGATGCTCAGGTCTTTCAATACGACGGCCATAGCACAACAGACAACCTGTGGTCCACAGCCACCAATTGGGTGGGCAACGTGGCACCGACCGGGGGAGCAACCACTGAGATTCACATTCTCGACAACGTGGCGTTTGTGGGTAGCTCAAATCAGGGTATTGGTACGCCACTGGATCTCAACGTGCTTTCCTTCCAGATGCCTACCGATGCTTCGCATCAGATAACTGGCAGTCCGCTACGGTTCACGGGCACCGCGCCCACGATCAATGTAGAGGACGGCCCGAGCTCGAGAGCTGTTGCTAACGATCTAGTTCTTGACGCCAATTTGACTGTTGCCATAGAGCAAGACATCTACCTATCTGGGGCAATCAGTGGTAGTGGCGGAATCCTTGCCGTTGGGAATAGTACCTTAGATTGGTTGAATCTCTCTGGTTCCTCAGCAAATACGTATGCAGGAATTACCCAGGTTCAAGGAATGGATCTGTATCTCAACAAGTCGAACAACGTGATCGCCGTCCCGGGAGATATAGAAATCAGCCATGGGGGATCTCTCCGTCTGGCTGGTGACAACCTAATCGCTGCCACGGCAAACCTTATGCTGCTGGGTGGCACTTTCCAGCAGAATCAAGCGCAAACTCTCAACTCGATTGTCATCGACACGAGCGTGGCGTCGTCTGCGATCTACTTATACAATGCGTTTGAACCACTGGTAGTTACTGGCTCGATTACTCAAACAGGTCCCGGCTTTGGTTATTTGGGCTCATCCACCGGCAATCTCAACGGCAAGCTAGATCTCAACGGCGGTACGAAAGTCTTCGATATCGACGGGGGAACGCTTACGATTGCTGCCATCGTGCAGAATGGTGGCATCGACAAGCAGGGGTCCGGCACGCTTAGCCTCTCAAATACGAACACTTACACAGGTGGAACGACTGTCACGGCAGGGAGACTGCGGGGAAACACGAATGCATTGATCGGAAATATTCCCAACAGCGGTGTTATAGAATTTGCGCAGAGCTCTTCAGATACCTATTCGGGCGTAATATCGGGAACGGGCTCCTTCGAAAAGACAAACGGCGGCACGCTCACCCTCGGGGCCGCGCAGACTTACACCGGTTCCACCACGGTATCGCAAGGAAGCCTCGCCATCGGTGGTAATGAATTCATTGCCGACTCCTCCGACTTGATCGTGTCGAACAGTGGCACGTTTGATGTAGCAACGTTCAACGAAACTGTGGGAACGGTAACCATCTCGAGTGGGAGCATAATCGGCAGCGGCGTACTGAACGGCAGCTCCTACGACGCCCAGGGTGGGACGGTCTCTGTAGCCCTGGCTGGCACCGGTACTCTTACCAAGACCACGAACGCGACGTCGACGCTCTCGGGCAACAACACCTACCAAGGTGGGACCTTCGTCAATCAAGGGACGCTCGTTTTAAGTGGTGACGAGCGGCTCGCCGACACGGGTTCGGTAGAGGTTAGCAGCGGCACCCTGCAAGTAACAGGCACAGAGACTGTCGGAGCTGTGACCTTCAATAGCGGCACGATCAATGGCAATGGAAAGTTGATCGCGTCCTCTTTTGCGGTCCAATCAGGCTCGGCTCAAGTTGAGCTGAGTGGCTCAGGGGCTTTGACCAAAACCGGCACAGGGAGCTTTATTGTCTCTAATTCAGCGACCTATTCCGGCGGTACGTTCGTCAACGCAGGCACTTTGCAACTTTCCGGATCTGAACGCCTTCCCGACGCCGGGGCCGTGGAAATCAATGGCGGCAATTTGATTGTGTCTGGTAGCGAATCGATTGGGGCACTCACACTCATCGACGGGAACGTCAGCAGCGGCACGTTAAATGCCACCAGTCTCGATGTTCGCAAAGGCATCATCACCAGCAGGCTTACCGGCACGGCGGCACTGACCAAGTCAACGTCCGATACGGTAACCTTACGCGGATTTAGCAACAACTATTCGGGTGGAACGACCGTCAACGCAGGGATTTTGGCCGGTTACACTTCCGCTCTCCAGGGGACGATCGTTAACAATGCCACGGTGCGTTTCGAAAGCAGCTCTGGTACTTTCAACGGCGTCATCTCAGGTACCGGCAATGTGGAAATCAATACAGGTGTTGCCTACTCGGCAGTGAACACCTATACCGGAGGCACAACAATCACTTCGGGCTACCTGTATACGGATTCAAGCTACGTACCGGGCGACGTGGCAATGAGCAACGGTACGCTATATTTTAACGACAGCGGCGCGGGCGCCTTTGCCAATGCCATCACAGGCACGGGTGTGGTCTACTTGCAAGGCACCGGCGAAGTGACCCTCTCGGGCAACAACACTTTTTCAGGAGTCACTTATCTAACACAAGGGGGACTGGCTATCGGCAGCAACTCAGCCATCGATGGAGGATCGACGCTGGTCATGTATCCTGGTGCGACGATTCGCGCGGAGGGAGCGACTCGAACACTGGCTAGCCCATTGGACATCTCTTTCGGTGGCTCGCCACATACGTTTGGTGGCAGCGAAGACCTGACGTTTATCGATACGACGCCTATTTCCCTCCAGTTCGACCATCAGTTGATATCTACCAACTCGGCCACCACAACTATCGATGCGGCAATTTCTGCCCCACTGGGGTCTGTGATTCATGCCTCGGCAGGCAATTTCGTCTTGGGCAATCCTAACAGCTTCCTCGGGTTCCAATCGCTCGGCACGCTGCTCATCGACAGCGGCGCGACCCTGACCCTGCGTTCTGCGGGATACGTCGACTTGGGAGCACTCACACCGCTGGCCGGTGGCACGTTGGCAACGGTCAATGGTGTTTCGTTGGGAGCCAGTGAAAACATCGTCGGCAACGGCACGGTCTCCGGACCCGTGGCCGCACAGATTGGCTCGGTGATCGCCGCCACTACGGGCAACTTGACCTTGGGAGACAGCACCGCAGTCGCCGGGTTCTATAGCGATGGTGAACTGCGGACCAGACAACATACCGTCACGATCAACGACGCCAATGAGGCAGTCCTCGGCTCGCTCACTACGCTGGGCGATGGCGCGAGCGGCGGCACACTTGTAGCCGGTGCGGCGACGGTCGGTGATACCGCCCCGCACTTCCTGGTCGAACAAGGCAAAAACGTCACCGGCCGCGGCACCATTGAAGGCAACTTCAAGAACAACGGCCACGTAATCGGCGATGGCACCGCCACGGGTGAGCGGATTGCCTTTGGTTCCGACTGGACCGTGAGCGGCATCGGCACCTTTGAGAACACGTTGGTGCTGGGCACCTTCGCCCCCGGCTTGAGTCCGGCCATTGTCGCAGGAGAAAACTTCAGCTTTGCCGGCATGGTCGAAATGGAACTAGGTGGAACCACTCCCGGTTCGGGCTCCAACAATCACGATCAGATCATCGACGCGGCAACGATGGAACTGCTCTCCGGTGTGGACCTGGAACTCAAGCCCTGGCACGGCTTTCAGCCGCAAGTGGGCGACAGCTTCAAACTCTTACTTTCCGATCAGAACCTGCTCGGTACGTTCGACGAAGTCATGGTCGATCCTTATTTTCAGGCTCTCGGCATCGACTTCGATCTGCACTACACCGCGAACTCACTAACGGCCGTCGCCGTCGCTGCGGGACTTGCGGCAGACTTCGACGCCGACGGCGACGTCGATGGCCGCGACTTTCTAATTTGGCAACGAAATCCAACTCTTGGGGGTCTTGATGATTGGCATGCGAATTTCGGGGACGTCGCACCTCTCTGGGCAAGTACTAGTGCGATTCCTGAACCAAACTCACTTCTGTTAGCCACACTCGCCTGTTCAATGTGTTTCCTGCGCCGCAGAGCGAATCATTGACTCACAACTTATCCCCAGGACCACTAAATGAGAACTACAACTTATCGCCTGCTGCCCTCGGCAATACTCTTTGTCGTATGGTGGGGTGGGTATTTCGAGGCTGCGTCTACTTCGAGCCAGGCAGCATCAGTCGGGTTCGATTGGGATCTTGTCGCAAGTGACGTGCACCCTACGTTAAAATACTTTCCTTCGGCGACCTCAGCCAATGTATTTGGCTTCGGGCCATTTGAATTCCTCCAGGGAGCCCTTGGTACGTCCAACAATATTTTCGGCCTGCCAACCGTATTGGCTTCGGTGAGAGGAAATCCCAGCAATCTGACTTTCGAATTCGGTAATTTCACGCTCCCTTTGCCAGGCCCTAATACAACAGCCATGCCGCTTGACGAAGGCAGTTACGAAGATGGTGACGCCACGGGGACCGCTGTGCAAATCTATCTGCCTGGAGCCATGCCAAACTTCGACAACACGCTCTTCGTCAAAAACGCCGGCACAACAGTCGCCCAAGGGCGAGTCACGAGGGTGGTCATCGAAACCATCATTGCGGGCCCCCCCAAGCCCATTCCCAGTTCACCAGGTTTCTTTGTCCTCGACCTGCAGTCTACCGGCTACGCCGAATATGAACTCGACGACTCGCTCGGCGTCGACACAACTATCTTCGACACCTTGTTCGAACTCTCCGACGGCACCGTAAAGGGTGTCGTCGATCTGGACGTGTTCGGCAATGCCGGCACGGGTGGCGATCCAGCACTGTTCACTTCTCAGGGCCTATTGCCAATCTTCACGGCCGACTTCGATATCGATGGCGATGTCGACGGACATGACTTTCTCGTCTGGCAGCGCCACTTCGAAAGTGGTTCATCGCAAATAACCGGCGACGCCAACGAAGACAGCTTCAACGACGAAGTTGATCTTGCGATCTGGGAATATCAATACGGTGCCGGAGGCACGCCGTTAAAAGCCGCTAATGCGGCAGTTCCCGAGCCAAGCTCGCTGCTACCCCTGACGCTTGCCATTGCTTACTGGATTGGAATAGCAAGGAACGGGACTCATGGCATATTCGTCCGGGTGACCACAGGTTGGAACCACTAATCAGCAGAAAGCTACTACATGAAACTCTTCAAATGCCTTCGTTACTCGGCCGTCTTACTGTTTACATGCCATCTCGCTCATGCCGCCAACACGGTCGACCCAGACAGTCTTGGGTCAACCGACGTGGTGCAGGATCCGGACGGCACGCCGGTCACGCTCTCTAATCCATTGCTAGACCCGTTGTCACTGGGCGCTGACAACCTTGCGATCGGCAATACGGGCAACGGGGAATTATCGATTGATGCCGGCAGCAGCATATCAAATTCAATAGGTTACGTTGGCTATCAGAGTACGTCCGTCGGAACCGTGACTGTAGAGGGCGCGAACTCAGTCTGGACCAATACAGGCAGCTTGAGTATTGGATATTTCGGGAGCGCTACACTGAATATCTTGGATGGGGCAGAAGTGACCACGGGCACCACCGGTGCTGTTGCCATTCAAGGAGCTTCTGACGGGATCGTGAACGTGCAGGGTTTGAACTCGACTTGGACGGTGGCGGGAAATCTGTTCGTAGGTGCCAGTGGCACGGGCACACTCAACATTGAGAACGGTGGAACCGTCACGAATGCATTTACTGGGCGAATCGGATCAGGAGGGGTGGGTTTCATCAACGTTATAGGCGTGGATTCATCGTGGACAAGTTCGGGGGGTCTCATCGTCGGGCAAGGTGGAAATGGCACTCTCAGCATTGAGAACGGCGGATCGGCCGCAGGATCCTACATCAGAGTGGCAGATCTTCCCGGTTCCACAGGCAGCGCCACAGTCGACGGCGCTGGATCGATCTTGTCCACCAATTTCTCGTTGTCGATAGGCGGTTCTGAAGTAGCTTCCGGTGGCATAGGCACACTCAATCTCAACAATTCGGGGATGGCCACTGTGGTCGGGACGACCAGACTATGGTCCGGCGGGACACTCACGATGAATGGTGGTACTCTCACCACAGGTTCATTCACAAATACAAGTGGCGGCACACTGGATTTCGATGACGGCGAATTGATCGTCGATGGGGGTACTTTCAATCAAGGCACAGCCAACCTTACACTCGATGGCGCTATGCTAACTGACAACCCCACACTCACGCTCATCAATGGTGCCTCGACTGCCAACGTGGGGTCCGTCTATCTAGGTGAAACCGACAGCGGCACTCTGAATGTCCTGTCGGGTAGCACACTCACCAGCAGTGTCTCGTCGATTGGCCGCCAAGTAGGAACCACAGGCGCAGTGACCATTGACGGCACGGGTTCAACATGGACACTCAACACGCCAGCCGGAAATCAGGGACTGTACGTAGGCAACAGTGGCGACGGCACACTGACGATCTCCAATGGTGGAGCAGTATCCAATAGTTTCATTCACATTGGAGACAAGACAGGGTCCTCAGGCCTTGTCACTGTCGATGGAACGGGCTCAACCCTGACCAATACCGGCAATCTCTTGATCGGTAACAATAGCGATGGTACCCTCAACATTCAGAATGGAGGTTCTGTCTCCGGTTCCGGACATGCCTATATAGGCTCTCTCAGTGGATCCACTGGCACCGCCACGATTACCGGTGCTGGCTCTTCTTGGACTACTCAATCCAACAATATTGTTGTCGGTGGCCTAGGCGAAGGGACACTCAATATTTTAGATGGAGGCAGCGTATACAATGGGTTCGGTTACGTCGGTTGGGATACCGGAGGCGACGGGGGGACAGTTAATGTTGATGGCACTGGTTCCAACTGGACCAACCATGAGTTGTTTATTGGCGCTGGTAGCAATGGAACACTTAGTATCACTGACGGCGGTAATGTTTCCAACGGTTGGGGCTACATCGCGGCCGGCAGTGCTTCCACAAGTAGTGCTACTGTCGACGGAGTTGGCTCGACTTGGACTAGTACAAGTGATTTCAGCGTCGGTCACGGCGGCAATGGGACCCTTACCATTCAAAACAGCGGTAGTGTATCGGTCCTGGGGACAGGAAACACCTATATTGGAAATTTGGCTGGTTCTACCGGAACGGTCACAGTCGATGGTACGGCTTCGAGCTGGACGAATTCGGGCGGGATTATCGTCGGTAATGGAGGCGACGGCACACTTGATGTCACGGACGGCGGCAGCGTGTCCAATACCACCGGGCGAATTGGCAATCTCGCTGGCTCGACCGGTTCAACCACCGTAACCGGTCTTGGCACTTCATGGATTAATACTACAGACCTGAGAGTCGGTAATTCCGGCGAAGGAACATTGTCGATTCAATCTGGCGCCACTGTGTCAAACACAGCGGGATCGATTGGTCATTCGCTTGGTGCCGTTGGCGATGTCACTGTCAGCGGCATGGGTTCGATGTGGGTAAGTACGGGAAACCTGATAGTCGGAAACAGTGGTGATGGCGAATTGATAATCCAGAATGGCGGCAGTGTTTCAAATGTGGAAGCACGTATCAGCAATGGAGGCAGTGCCACAGGATCTGTCACCGTCAATGGCACAGGATCGATGTGGACAAACACGAGCAAACTCATTGTTGGCAATAATGGTACCGGTACCGTGGCTGTCCAAAACGGCGGTACAGTCTCCAGTTCCACCGGAGAACTCGGAGAGGTGACCGGCTCAAGCGGCACTGTGATAGTCGATGGAAGTGGCTCTGCCTGGAATATCTCCGGCTTGCTCACAGTGGGAAACACTGGTAGCGGGGCTGGCATTCTCAACATCTCCGCAGGCGGTGAAGTCACTAATGCGAGCGCTCGCCTTGGAAGTAGCAGCATTTCCACTGGCACTGTCACGGTTGACGGTACCGCTTCGACGTGGACCAACACCGACTCGCTTTACCTGGGCGGCAATGCCACGACAGCGGGGGGCACGGGCACACTGAGTATCACCGATGGCGGACTCGTCACCGTGGCTAATACCACGAAACTCTGGGGCGGCGGCGACTCACTTACCGTCGACGGCGGCACGCTGCACACCGGCAGCCTCACTCGCGGCAATGGCAGCACCTTCAACTTCCACGATGGTGAAATCTTTGTTGATGGCGGCGCCCTGGAAATACAGTCCTCGCTGCTATCCGTCGACGGAAACAACCTGGATGACCATCCCACGCTGACGCTCCAAAACGGTGCGTCCTCAGTCAACCTCCAGTCGACATCGCTGTGGGTAGGCGAATCCCATCGAGGCTCGCTCAACATCTTGGACGGAAGTTCGATCACTAGCGGTCAAAGTTTGATAGGCTATTTTCCCGATTCGATGGGAACGGCTATTGTGGACGGCCCCGGATCGCAATGGACAATACCTACGCAACTTATCCAAGTGGGGAGTTCCGGCAACGGAGCTCTCGAAATCACAAATGGCGGAAGCCTCTCGGTCGGATCAACCTCATATATTGCTGCGGGAAGTCAATCCGGCTCCGTACTTGTGTCCGGGAGCGGGTCGAATTGGAACACTGCGGAAGACCTTCACGTTAGCTATGCTGGGGTCGGAGGACTACGTATTCAAGATGGCGGCGTTGTATCGAATCAGATCGGTTATGTCGGTTACCTCTCCGAATCAACGGGTTCCGTTGTCGTCGACGGGGCAGGTTCCGTTTGGAACAATGTCAGTGAATTAAACGTCGGGTATAACGGAAACGCAACAATTGAAATTTCCGACGGTGCAATGGTGATAAGCCTACATGCCTACATTGGCCGCAATGCTGGTTCAACCGGGACCGTAACCGTCAGCGGCCTCGAGTCGACCTGGAATATGGACGGGTACTATCCGATTATCGGCTTTGCCGGCGATGGAACGCTCGAGATCCTAGATGGCGGCAGCGTCTCCAGCCGCTACGGGTACGTTGGCTATCAGACCGGTGCAACCGGCGGAGTAGTCGTCGAGGGCGTGAATTCCAACTGGTCGTTAGAACAGCCGATATTTATCGGTGTATCGGGTGGCCACGGCACATTAACGATCCGAAACGGCGGCAGCGTATCGAGTAGCGCCAGCTCCTATGTCGGCCATGCGGGCAGCGCCGCTCGGGGCATTGTTACTGTCAGCGGCATCGGTTCCACCTGGACGAATGCAGGCGATGTCTACGTCGGCGGATACTCAAGTACTGCCGGTGCCTTCGGAAACCTTTCCGTTCACAATGGTGGACTAGTTGATGTTACGAATTCGCTGACCGTGTGGGAAACGGGACAAGTTAACCTGTCCACCGGCACGATTAACGCCATCGACTTCGAACTCGCCGGCGGAACGCTCAGTGGATTCGGAACCGTCAACGCCAACATCTCCGGCGGCTCCACCATCACCGCCGCTGGCGGCGTGCTCTCTGTTGGCAACGAGTCGAGCACAAGTGGATTTAACTATTCCGGCAATACGATCATCACCACCTCCGGCACGCTCGAAATCCTCGATGCCGACTCAGCCGAGATGGGAACCCTGACTGTGCTCAACGGCGGTGCATTGGTTGGTCGCAACGGCATGACTCTCGGCGTCGGCGACACACTCAGCGGCTACGGCATTGTCGTGGGTGATGTCACCGGCCCCGGCAACAATCAAATCGCCTCGATACCTCTCGGCACGGTCGACTTTCGTGGCACGCTCGATGTCGGTAGCAATACGGCTAATATTTATTCGCAAGGGCGTCCGATAATTAATGGCACTCTTCATTTCGAGGGGGGTACACTCGTCACGCCGACGAACAGTATACTTGTCGGCAACAATGGCAAAATTAAAGGCCACGGCGACCTATCCGGAATTATTTTTCTTGGCGATATTGGATCTACGATCCACTCAGAAGGAGAGCTGCTGACGCTGGTCGTTGGCAATGGCACTGCTCCCAACGGTTTCTACACCAACGGCAATATACAACTCGAGGACTCCACTACGCTCTTGTTGGAAGACCTCAACGACGCTGTCCTAGACTCGGGAGCGTGGGTGTTTTTGGATTCAGGGATCGGGGGAGGGCCATCTCCCACCAACACAACCCTTGCAGCCGCCAATGGCTTAACGCTCAATTATGGCGGAAACATCACCGGTGTTGGAAATGTGGATACGCCCAACGATCCAGCCAAGCCTTTCATCAATAATGGCCATGTTGTCGGTTTGCAACCATCAGAACCCATCTATCTAACCGGTTATGTCAAAGGTGTCGGCACTCTCGACAACGTCGTGATCACCGGCACCGACGCTCCCGGTTTCTCTCCTGCAACGGTCAACCGTGGTAGCGTGGCTTACGATGGTGTGTTGGAGATTGAAATCGGAGGAACGTCACTCGGCAGCTTTGATCGACTGCAACACATTATCGGCGCTGGAATTGCCAATCTAGGCGGTACGCTCGACGTATCGCTCTTCAAAGGGTTTACACCATCCCTAGGTGATACGTTTGAGATCATCACGGCCACCTCCATCCAGGGTACATTCGCAAATGTCGTGCTACCACAACTCGCCAGTCCGCTGGCATGGAGCCTCAACTACCAAAGCAACTCGGTATCGCTGGCGGCCATCCTGGACGGTGATTTTGATTTCGATGGCGACGTCGATGGCCGCGACTTTCTAATTTGGCAACGAAATCCTAGCGTTGGCAACTTGAATGATTGGCAAAGCAACTACGGCTTCATCACCCCACTCTTGGCCAGCAGTTCGGCAGTTCCCGAACCGAGTTCGCTGCTACTAGGAGCTTTGACGATTGGATTATTCCTAATCCATCGGAAGAAATCTATTTGTCTCACTTGATCTCAGTGATTATCAACCGTCACTCCCGGCCAATCGTCCGTACGAAATGGAGTCAGTGGCAGACCGACCATATCGTACATGTTGCAAACTGGGTTATCTGCCCATGCATAGCGTACTGCTACAGGGTCAGTGACTTTGCTGCTGGAGACTTCGATGCGCCCATCGTCCAGGATTTTCGCGTCGGCCTTGACGAACTGCTTGTCCGCTCCGGCAATCGTAAAGCCGATGGGCTCGTTCACGTCAAAAGGTCGCCAGCCGCCGTCGACATGGTCGAAACTCAAGATTATCTTGCCATCTTGCTTTTCCATGGAACTGAACCTTGGGCTGTGCGTGGCGATCTTCTTGCCGTACTGATTGGCCAACGCCCAGCGGGCCAACCGTTGTCCGACGGTAACCTTGTTACGAGGATGAATGTCTTTGCCTTCGCCCACGTCGATGATGACGGCTTCGCCCGTGTTCGGCAGTTTATCCATCGTCATCGTCTGGGCCTCACGCAGCTCTGCCCAGCCGCTCTCACTTGGCTCTGGTTTTTCCGCTCCGAAATCCGCCAATTGGACCCAATAAAATGGGAAATCACCCTCTTTCCATTCGTTGCGCCAATTAGTGATCATCAAGGGAAACAAATCGCGATACTGGTACGCGCGGCCCGCATTCGATTCACCTTGATACCAAATGACGCCCTGAATTCCGTAGCCCAGATGGGACTTGAGAATTCCATTGTAGAGATTGCCAGGGCGTTGATTTCCTTTCATTTGATGATTCTTGAAATTCGCTAGTTGTTTTTTCTCTTCTTCGGTCAAGTCGGTTTTGGCGGTGAGCGATTCATATTGTTCTTCCATTTTTTGCCAACGCTCGAGAGACGGTTGATACTCGTCACTTGCTTCCAGCAACTCTCGATTAACCCAGGCGTCCGCCGCAGAACCACCCCAGGAATTGTTAATCAAGCCAATGGGCACGTCGAGGGCCTGTTCAAGTTCGCGTCCAAAGAAATATCCCACCGCTGAGTAACTTCCAACGGTGGAGGGAGAACAGACTTGCCACCGCGCATCGGGATGAGTCCAGACAGGCTCCTGACTTCCCGTGTTGGGGAAGTTAACCATGCGAATGTTGGGGTAGTTCGCCGTCGTCTTCACGAGGTCGGCATCGAAGCAATTGTTTACAGCCCATTCCATGTTCGATTGTCCAGAGCAGATCCAAACCTCACCCACTAGGACGTCGCCAATCGTAATGGTGTTCTTTCCGGCAATGACCAATTCGTGAGGTCCACCTGCCTCTAGTGGATCCAACATCACACTCCAAGTGCCATCCTCTCCCGCCGTCGTATCCACAGTCTGGCCATCAATCTTGACGGAAACCTTTTCGCCAGGTTCTGCCTTGCCCCACACTTTGTTTTGCTGCTTCTGCTGCAGTACCATGTGCTCACTAAAGATATTGGGGACTGAAACCTCGGCACGACTGACAAGTGCCGCACAAGAAACAGCGCCCATGAAAAAGCAAACTGCTGAGAGAGATCGGAACAATTTCATCAGGTTACCTCGCCGGTTGGAATAGAATTGGAGAATCTTAGGTGCCCTATGGTAGCAGAAGCACCCCCGATTGGCGAAGAGGCTGAACAGAAATCGTGCTTAATCCAGAAAGGATATTGCCAATATATGGCTCCGTCCCCGACCCAAGAATTACCGATTGTTGCTGAACGGGAAGTGATCCCAATCTACGGTACTGTGATAGGCGCTTAGGCTGCCCGCGAAAGTCGGGGTGGACGGATGGTGTGGCCTTCAAGATCGGTCATCTCGGCAAGTCCCATCTTGGCAACGCTCAGGGCCAGATCTCGTCGATGCGAGACGTCAGTCGGCTGTTTGGTCACTTCGCTCCATTCCCAGATGGAGGCCTCAGGATGTATCCCAACTCGGATACCATGACGATGGGCACGGAAGAAAAACTCTTCGTGGCAATCGTCCCGTAGTTCTGGATCCCAACCACCCATTGCTCGCACTCGATCAGTACGAGCAACATAAAACGATGGCACCAAATCGCACCACCAGAAACCACTACCTTGCGAGCGCGAACCAGGCAGCAAAGTGAGCCGATCGCCGGCGATCTCCATCAGTCCGTGCTTGCTCTGCGGAGTACGCGAAACAAAAAACCAGAGCCGCTTTCGGCACGTAACGACATTACCGCCCGCGATGTCGAGTTGGTTGTTCGCAACTAAATCTACAAGACTCTCCAGCTGAACTGCCTTATGCATCTCGGCTTGCTCATTGATCACCAGGAACTGAGGAGTCCGCACGCGTGCTAGCAAAGCGTTCAGGCATGCCGCCTGACCTTTTTCACTCGGCAATCGCAGGATTTCAGCATTGTTGTACGGCGTTGGCTCCACTCCATCATCTGCTACGAGGACTTTCATGGTGGGATGATAGCGGCGAATGCTTTTCAGCAATCTGCCAATAGCACGAGGTCGATCAAAGGTGCGAATAATTGCCGTCAATTTTGCCAGATCGGAAGCAGCCACAGTGACACCTGCGAATTTGAAGAAAAATGCATAGATGGGTCGCCCCGTACTACGGGGCATTCCTTCTTTGAACATCGCCCAATAAGATCAGCAGGATGAGTATTTTGCTGACAAACGCTAGTGCTTGGGACACTTTGCTAGACTGCCAAGGCAGCAAAGGCTACGCAGACTGCCAGGATGACCCTCGCGTATTTCCCGGCCTGCGTGGGAAATAAGGCCAATTGCTACCGAGGAGACAAAAGGTCTTTCAACTCCAGTCGATGCAATTGATGTCCTGAGCTCGGCGGGGTTCCCAGCGACAAGTGCAGTACTAACTCACGTGGCTCGAACACCATCGTTTGAAGAGTCAACTCTCCTTGATTCGCTTGATGCAGATAGCTTTGAATGTCACTAACACCGAGTGTCACATTGTCTTGCGCACGGTTCAAAACATCATAGCGCCAGCACTCCCGATCGGTCGCAAGCCCCGGCATGCAAAAATGATTCGTACAGGGGAGCAGGGCGTTAGCAGAATCACGGCGGAGCGTTTGTTTGGGGGTGATTTCAAACACGGCGCCCGAATTGCGATCACACACGGCCAAGTTGGCTCGCGTGGTTGCTTGAGTACGACTCAGAAGCGCTTCCGCTTCGGCGATGGTCGTACACTCTTCGAGGATCTGGCGAAATACTAGCATCATCGGCACGCCCGTTGGTTCAAACCGAACGGAACCATCTGCCGCGTCTTCTACATCTAGTGTCGCCACGCAGAGCCCCGCATCGTTCATTCCCGAAAGTACGCCCATCAAGCCGGGAAATCCCACAGCAGCAAATGCATGTTTATCGGTGGGCCGGATCACCATGACCACACCGTAGCGATCAAGCAATCCAAACGCCGGAAAATCAAAGTTCCGACCAAAGAGCGGTCCACCAGTCGCACTCCGTTCAGGCTCTACGATTAATGATGAGCAGCCGACTCGCCGTAGCTCAAGTAGAGTGTTAGCTACAGCAAGGATGTCATCATCGAGCTCTGCCTGATTTGTTGCTCCTCCGATCTCTTGGAGATAATCCGCAGGAGAGTTCTTCATCAAAGTCTTCCCCGCCGATACGGCAAAAGGCCAAAGGAACTCGTAGCCGCATTCTGCCAACATCCGCCTGGGGAAGCCAAATAGTTCGGCCCCCGGCTTCGCCAATATGCCGGAATGTTGCTGGCCGATCTCGGCAGGTGTCCCCTGTAGAATGACAACGGGAATCGAGTCGACAATTCGCAGTTCACCCTGGCCAAAGCGGGTAGGCTGATAAACACCTTCCGCATGGAGACTACCGCAGGAGAGGAGCGCCACTATTAAGAACAAGTTTTTTCGGGCCCACATTTTCGCTTCGTCCCTTTTTGATTTCTCGTCTCGATGATGTTGAAAACGACTTTTTGCATTATAACAGTGTTGTACAGACAACCAATGTCATCTCTGGAATGCTCGCATTTCGCTCCGCGAGAACAGCGATTCCTTCGCAGTGTGAAAGGCAACTAATAGTATGAACCGTGGTGCCATCATTCTCTGTGGAGGCCAGTCGGAGCGAATGGGCACTGACAAGGCCTTGTTACCTTTCGGTGACGAAACCCTGCTAGAGCGCGTCGTTCGATTGGTCAGCAAAGCTGTTGACCCACACCACATCGTCGTGGTGGCGGCTACCGGTCAGCAACTCCCTGAGCTTCCTCGAGAGGTATCCCTTGTCCGCGACCAACAGTCATTTGAAGGACCCCTCGCCGCACTTGCTGCGGGCATGCGCAAGCTGGAGGGTCGCACAGCGGCAGTCTTCGCCACTGGTTGCGACACACCGCTCCTCGAGCCAGCTGTGATCGACCAGCTCTTCGCCGAACTCGGCGAGTTTGCCGTGGTCGTCCCCCAGGATACAGAGCGGTTCTACCCACTCTCGGCAGTCTACAGCATGGCAATTCTTGCCGAGGCTCAGCGCCAACTTGTCACCGGAGGACGTTCGCTGCATGGACTCGTGAAGGAGGTTTCTGCTCATCGCATCCCTCTAGAGTGCTTTCGCGCAGCCGATCCGCGGCTTGCTTCCTTTGTGAATATCAACACACAGACAGACTACGAAGCATTGTTGGCAAAGAAAACTCCTTGAAGCAGTGGTTCTGGATGTACAGAAATTTGCTCAAAATTGATCCTTTGCGCCAGCACGACTTTCCGAGAGAATCGTTCTTTTGGCCGGGGGCGAGGACGCCCCGGCTCGCCCCCAGCCTCTAACAACTAGCCGCTACCTATGGATATGCATCAACTTACTCGCCAGCTCCAAGTCAAGAACGATTCGAAGATTGTGTTGCTCGTCGCCGATGGCCTCGGCGGACTGCCGCAGAAGCCTGGAGGGCAGACCGAATTGGAGACGGCCAAGACGCCGAACTTAGACGCACTAGCGAAGCAGGGGGTCTGCGGCGGGAGCATACCGGTGAAGCCTGGCATCAGCCCCGGTAGTGGTCCTGGCCATTTGGGACTCTTCGGCTACGATCCACTTCAATACCTCATTGGCCGTGGAGCCCTGGAGGCCACCGGCATCGGTTTCGCGCTCGGAGAAAACGATGTCGCTATTCGCGCCAACTTTTGCACAATTGATTCCACTGGTAACATCACCGACCGTCGTGCTGGCCGCATCCCCACAGAAGAAAGTGCTCCTCTGGCAATTAAGTTGCGCGAGGTTTCGATTCCAGGAGTTGAGGTGTTTGTCGAGCCCGTGAAAGAGCATCGTTTTGTCGTTGTGCTGCGTGGGTCGGGACTTGGCGGCAACGTGGCGGATACCGATCCACAGGCAACCGGCGTGCCGCCGCTGGCGCCTCGTGCCACGAACCCCGACAGCGAGAAGACGGCCGAAGTTGCTGCTGAGTTTATCAAGCAGGCGAAAGAGATTCTCGCCGGACAGCCGAAGGCAAACTGCTGCACTCTGAGAGGTGTTTCGGCTAAGCCGAATCTTCCCAGCTATGAAGAAGTGTACGGCCTGCGCGCCTGCGCGATTGCCGTCTATCCCATGTACAAAGGTTTGGCTCGTCTGGTGGGGATGGACATCGTCGGCCAGGCCCAAACTCTCGACGAGCAGATGGCCGTACTCGAAGAAAACTGGGCAAAGTACGATTTCTTTTTCATCCACTTTAAATACACCGACAGCACCGGCGAAGATGGTAATTTTGACGCCAAGGTGAAGCGCACCGAAGAAGTCGACGGATGTGTTCCACGAATAATGGCGCTCAAGCCCGATGTATTTATCTGCACTGGAGACCACAGCACACCGAGCATGTTGGCAAGTCACAGTTGGCACCCGGTGCCAACTCTCCTTGTTGCCGAGCATTGCCGTACCGATTCGTGCGAGAGCTTTGGAGAACAAGAATGCCTTCGTGGTGGCCTGGGCCAATTCGAGGCGAAGTATTTGATGCCGCTTGCGCTCTCTAACGCTGGTCGCCTGAACAAATTCGGGGCTTAGCCTAAAGGAGCGATTTGCGCAAGTCGCGCATCAGGTCCAGAGTAGGCTTGCCCTTTTGCTTCGCATCGAACAGCCCGGCATGAGGGAACTCATGGGGCTCCGCATCGGTGAGTTGGTTCCAGAGCACTACCTGCACAGCCGAACGCGCTAGCAACAGCGGAAGCACAGAACCCGCCCAATAGCGTTGGGGGTCTTGATCCGATTGATGCGATCCAGCGGGCATGTTGACTTCAATATTCTTTCTTGCAGCCGGATCGCGACTGCTATCGCTCGCTGTAGAAATACATACCATGAGCGGCAATCCCCACATACTCCACTGATCGAGCAGCTTGCCCCACTCGATGGTAGGCCGATGAAAGCTACCACCCGGATCGTACCCGGCATTGATTTCCAGAGCAAAACCTGAAATCCCCAAGTCGGCCCTCACCAACGCATCTGCATAGTGAGAAGGAGCAAGATCATCACTTTGAACGGCCAGATACTCTCCCCATGGTTGGTCGAACGACACAACGGTTGGAGTACGAGGATCAAGGCGGCGAACCAGATCCAGTGCATTTGCTACCAAGTGCAATCGCTGTTCTTCTTCGAGAGAAAGCATCTTCCCAGTATTAATTCGTGATGCCACGACCCACAAATGCACACGTCCGGCGTACCGAGAAACGACGGCACGGACATGGTCGAGAAGCAACTGCATCAAATTATCGAAGTCTCCATCCCATAGCACCATCCAATCAGGAATACCTCGATCATCCAGTTGCAGCAAAGGTCCCGCCGAGACTTTGAGGCCTGCCTTCTGACACCAAGCGAGTTGGTCGTCTGTCTGTTTCCAATTGCGCTTTCCCTCACTCTGTTCGATGGCTCTCCAAGAAATGGGGAGTTGAATAATATTGCAGGCCTCGACGAGCTTGCGGCGGATTTCGACGTTGGGCAACTTAGGGCCCAGGTTAACTCCCATAAGCGTCGATACGGGAGTTTGCTGCAATCGAGAGGCGGTTGCCTGGCGAGAATACTCGGCCACCAACTCTTCCGAAGTTCTAAGTGCCAGATCAATTGCAGCTTCGGCCTTCTCAGCAGCCAAAGCAGGATTACTTTGATTTGTAGCGGCTCGGGAGAACAGTAGCGTGGCGTCAGAGAGTTGTTCTTCCAAGAGTGCCGGTGTCTGCATCCCCAGCCACTGCCAGATGAAGAGTCGATTGCGAATCCTTTGGATCAGGCCCCGAGCCAATTCCACTTCGAGCTGATAGGGCAATTCACGCTCCATCAGCGTGGCAGTCGCCAGAAAACATTGTCCCTGGCCATCGACTACCCAGGGGACGTAGAGGCTCCCCGACTCGTTGTTGGATCGTTCGACTACCAGCTCATCATCTTGCCAGCGAGTACGAGTTGCCCAAGGGATTTCTTCAGCTCCCGCAACATAGATGCGTTCCAGGCCACCTTCCGGTATGCGACTTGGATCCTGTAGTCGAAATCGCAATTGTCCCATGTAGTAAGTTTCCTGGTACGTCCACACTTGCCCAAGGTGTGTGGGCGACTTGCGTGCTTAAACCGATAGTCTAACACCTAATCTTATGGAGGGGGAATGCCAACGATTTTTTCTGCAAACGGAATTTTCTAGCCGTCGGTGGCAACTCGTAGCTGCATCGCGGAAAGGGGTGCCCGCAGACAAACTATTCCGCTATATTTGAAGTCTAACTCCCGGTGGACTTCACTACACTCGAATTCTAGCAAGTGCCTGCATCTGGAAACTTAATATGACTTCACCACTCTTACAAACCGAATTGTCCGGTCTCCCAGTCACCCGCGGAAAGGTCCGCGATGTGTACGACTTGGGCGAGAATCTCCTTTTGGTGAGCACCGACCGGATCAGTGCATTTGATTGGGTTTTGCCCACGGGAATCCCCGACAAGGGGCGCGTACTGACCCAACTCAGCAACTTCTGGTTCAAGCATCTCAATATCCCTAACCATCTGCTCGAAACCGAAGTCGAAGCGATGAACCTGCCGGCCGACTCAGACTTGGAATCTCTTTCTGGTCGCACGATCCTCGTGCGCAAGACCGAAGTCGTGCCGATCGAGTGCGTAGTCCGTGGGTTTATCTCGGGTTCGGCTTGGCAAGAATATTATAATACGGGCAAAGTGTGCGGGATCGAACTACCCACGGGGCTTGAAGAATCTGCCCGGCTACCCTCCATGATTTTCTCACCCGCCACCAAGGCAGCAAAAGGGGAGCATGACGAGAACATCACGTTCGCTGAGATGTGTGATCGAGTGGGGGTTGATCTCGCCGATAGGCTAAGACACTTGAGTATCGAAACCTACCAACAGGGTGCCGCACACGCGCATGAGAAAGGAATCATCGTCGCCGACACCAAATTTGAATTCGGCGTAGTCGGCGGAGAAATCATCCTTGTCGACGAAGTATTGACACCTGATAGCTCCCGATTCTGGCCAGCCGATCTTTATGAACCGGGCCACGCGCAACCTTCGTTCGACAAACAATTCGTGCGCGATTGGCTCTCTGAGAGTGGCTGGGACAAAGACAGCCCCCCCCCCGAACTCCCCGAAAATGTAGTCGCACGAACTCGCGAAAAATACATCGAGGCCTACGAGCGAATCACCGGCGAACCGTTCGCGTGGAAATAAGCGAGCCCGAAGCGGTATTGCCAGGAGTTCTAGACCTTACTCCATCGACACTCGGCAACTCGGGGCACTAACATTCTAGGAGAACTGCAAAGTCAGGAATTGAGCAGCTGGAGCCCGTTGGCGGGGCACCAGGCAATGTAGTCCGCCGCAGCTCGAACGGGTAAGTTGGGGTCGGATCGTAGCCGATGGATCGAGAGGGCGGCGTTGTTGATCGCCGCCATGCAAGCAGAGAGACCTGGCCGACGGGTATGGTGACGATCCTCGTCCCACCAGCGGTCTTTCAGAAAGTGCAAGCTGTTTTCTATTCGCCAGTGCTGGCGAACGTGCCGCAAGAGATCGGCGGCGGTGACCTGATTGGGATCAAGGCTGCTCACATAGTAGCGAGTATCATGCAGAACGATTTTGCCATCATCAGCACGTAACTCACGATCTACACGCAGAGCAATTTGACAACCGGACAGATCGAGCGTCTCCCGGATATAATCCGCGTTGTCTAAATCCACCCATAAACGACGGGTTTCCTGCAAGGCCCCTTTTTTTCGGTCGTCTTGGCTGCCGGCATTCGCTCGGCAGCTTGGGCGAAGCAGTGTTCTAAAGCGTCAAGCGTATCCCCCTGGTTGGCCTCGATCTGTAACAAATAGTCGCGATTCTTTTTGCAGATCAGCTCGGCCAACGGACGCTGGGCGAACATCGCGTCACCAGTGATTAGCTGTAACATCGGATAGGTGTCGAGCAGTGTTTGCAGATGACGACGCAAGAGGGTCGGTTCGTTGGTTTTCTCGGCCCCAGTCGACCATTGGCCAACAACTGCTTGCAGGTCATGCACAAACGCGTTGAGCATATGCAGCGGACGACCGTTGTCGTCAAGTCCTTGCTTAGCCGTTTTCCCGTCGACGGCAACCACTCCTTCGCTGGGCGTTTCCGTTAAACAGTTCCGCAACCAGACGTCCAACGCTGCTTGAAACTCAGACACACTACATTGGGCCAACGTGCGGCTAAGCGTGGTGGCACAAGGGGGTTCATCTCGATCAAATCCTAGCGGCTCCTTGAGTTCATTCCAGTGAATGCCGGCCCAGCGAACGAGCACTTCCATTTCGCGAATCCGAGCCAGCATTCCCAGCAACATGAGAGTAACGATGCCAGCAAACGGATGTCGCACGCCCCGTGGGCAACAGGGATCGTCGAGTTGAGAAAACGCGTCGAGAAGAGTTTCAGTATGCACCGTAAAGGCTCCTTCCAAGAAAAGAGCCCCCCTGATATGCCTATCTACGGGGTGAATACGGCTTAGGTTCGGCTAAAAAGACTTTGCAGTTCTTCTGACTAACATTCCTGGCTCGCCTACAGCTAGCACCCCGCCTGCAGCTTTGCCTATCCTTTCATAATTCGCCATTCATTGTAGAATGACTCCTTGCTTCGACTTGCAGGAAAGCTAGCGAGAAAGTACTCTCCCGCCCGGACCCTATCTGTTTTCTAGCCACTAACCTCTAGCCTCAAACTCCTATGCTCCGTTATTGGACCGCCGGTGAATCCCACGGCAAAACATTGATTGCCCTGGTGGATGGTTTCCCCGCAGGGGTGACGATCGACACCGATGTAATCGACGTGGAACTCAAACGTCGTCAGGGTGGCTATGGTCGCGGAGGTCGACAACGGATCGAGACCGATAAGGTTGACGTGCGGACGGGTGTCTGGCACGGCATGACCCTGGGCAGCCCGATTGCGCTGGAAGTAGTTAACCGCGACTACAAGCTCGAACGACTCGACGATCTGCCGCGCCCTCGACCAGGTCACGGCGATCTCACCGGTGCGATCAAGTTTCTCGGTAGCATCCGTGGAATCCTGGAACGGGCATCGGCGCGCGAAACGGCTGTTCGGGTAGCAGCTGGTGCACTTGCTAAACAATTGCTCTCCGCGTTCGATATCACAGTCTTCGGCTACGTTACCGAGGTGGGGGGAGAAGAAATCAAACCAGTCGAGGGAACGCTGGACGAATTGCGCGCGATCCGCGATAAGAGTGAATTGTATGGTTTGAACCTGGAACGCGATCCCGCAATCAAGGCACTCATCGACCGCGCCGGCAAGGACGGGGACACGCTCGGCGGCATCATCGAAGTGCGGGTCGATGGTGTTCCCTTCGGCTTGGGAACGCATGCTCAGTGGGACCGCAAGCTTGATGGCCGACTAGCTCAAGCAGTGATGGCCGTCCAGGCGATCAAAGGGGTCGAAATCGGCATGGGTTTTGAAGCCGCTCGTCGTCCTGGTTCCCAAGTGCATGATCCCATTCATTATGACGCCAGTAAGAAAGAGACATCCAGTCTTGGCTACACGCGTCCCACGAACAATGCCGGCGGTTTGGAAGCTGGCATGACCAACGGACAGCCGATCGTGATTCGAGCAGCCAAGAAACCGATCAGCACTCTGGCCAAGCCGCTTGAGTCAATCAACCTCGACACCAAAGAACCCGAAGAAGCTAGCTACGAACGGAGCGACGTCTGTGCAATCTCCGCTGCAAGCGTAATCGTCGAAAATGTTGTGGCCTTTGAGGTCGCCTGTGCCGTCGTCGATAAATTCGGCGGTGACAACTTGCCTGAAATGTTAGGCCGCTACGAACTGTTTTTGAAAATGGCCCGCGATCGATAATCAGTTTCTCCTCCAGATACCAATCATCAACCACTAGGGAACACGGATGTTCTCGATGCATGAAAGAACTCAGCGCCGGATTTGTCGCGTCGTATACGTTCTGGTGAGCATAGTGCCCACCGTTCTTGCGGTGGCCTTCGTGCTCTACTTTCACCGCCCCTGGCAGGAGCGTGATTGGCAGCAACGGCTTGAGAACAACCTCCACGTTCGCGCCAGTGTCTCTCAAGTGACAGCCCCTCGCCCTGGTGGACGAGATCTCTACGACATCCGTCTCGCTGACCTGTCGTCGCGTAAAAAAATCGCTTCGATCGACAAGCTACAACTGCTTTCTGATGGTTCTGTTCATTCTGGACAAGTCGAATTGACTTTCCAAGAGTTGAACGAACTTGCGAGAATTGTGCAAAATTGGTTCGGAGCAGATGAGCCTGCCTCAGCCGATTTCACAGCGGATAGACTATTGCTTTCTCGTGGCGAGGACGAGGTTTGCGTACTAACGAATGTCCAATTATCCATCGACGGTGCCACTACGCAAAACCGCAAGTTGTCTTTTCAAGCCAACTTGAATACTGAGCAGTCCAGACAAGCCTGTGTACGAATTCAAGGCGAGCGAGATACCGCTGGCTACTGGGATGTCTTTCTGGACTGCCGAGAATGCCAGATACCAGCTTGGTACTTCACGGACTTTCTTCCCGGAGCAACTCGATGGAATAATGCACGCTTCGGCGGAACAGTGCGGTTGCATTGCGAGAATAACAATGTGGAAGGCTCCTTGGAGGGTACTTTTACTTCAGTAGATCTTCAAACATGGCTCGGCGAAGATTCCCCTCATAAGCTTCGTGGCACAGCCAATCTGCAACTGGATAAATGCTCGTGGGTCAACCATCGAGTCGTTGAGGTGCAAGGATCGCTTAAATCAGAGCCCGGTCAGATTGGTCACTCGCTCATCTCAGCACTAGCAAACTCACCGTATTGTGAATTGGGTAAGAGTTTTACAGGCTCTTTGTCGGACGAGATACTATCTTTTGAAAAACTCGCCTGTAGTTTTAGCTTGAATGCGGCCGGGCTGACGGTCACCGGCAATTGTCTCGCTCCCTCGCCTGAAATGGCTGGATGTCTCTTGATTAGTGACAGTAGACCTCTGCTCGTACAACCGACGTGTCCTCATGTGCCTTTGCCTTACTTTGTGCAGGTCTTCTGCCCACTAGAAAAATATTGGCTTCCCGGAATGCGTAGGGCAGTAGATCTGGCAGAACTCTTGCCGGAGCCAGAACATGCGATCAAGAAATAGTTCTTCTAGACTTCTCGATCACCTGGCCGGTGGACAACGTCCGCCGGGCAGTCTCAGACAAAAGTCATGGTCCGGCTAGGTAAAACCTTCACAACAACGAGTTCATTTTTCAAGAATATCAACTACTGAATCTCTATTCCCGGTACCATTATCTGAAGCTCTCCGACCGATTTCTGCTTGGCGCATTGCCGTAGCTTGATTCGCCAAAAAACGTGCCGGTAAGCTTGAATCAAGTTTCACGAGTTCAGATAATAGCGCCTCGACCTGTGCGAATTCACCCGCTTCGTAGTTTTGCAGTGCTTGGGTATATTGCTCGAGATGCCTCATACGTTCCGCCAAAGAACTTGGTGGATAGACTGCAAATAATTCCACCGGTTTCTCCAGTCCGGGTAGCCGAGCCGTACAAACCCGTAGGGTAAGGAATTTGTTCGTCAGTTTCTTCTGTGTGGCTCCCGTGATGAGCACTGGTGTCTCAAGCTGCTTTGTTGCACCCTGAACTCGACTGGCTAGGTTGACGTTGCTTCCTCGTGGCCCGTACTTCAAGCGACTCTGAGTCCCCGCGTTGCCTACCAACACTTCCCCCGTGTGTATGCCAATGCCCAATTCCAAGGGAGCTTGAATCGTGGGTAGCCACTTCTCAGAGACGTGTGTCAAGGTATCAGACATTGCAAGTGCCGTCCCACATGCCAAGTCTGCCTGTTCGGATTGGTCGAGTGGTGCATTCCACATCGCCAGCAGTCCGTCGCCGAAGTAGTCCACTATAATGCCTGCATGCTCAATCACCGCTGCGGTGAAAACTTCCATCACATCGCCGAGCAGCCGATAGCACTTGTCCGGTGGCAGACTCTCCGCCAAAGAAGTAAATCCGCGTAAATCGGAAAACAGCAGCGTTACTTCTCGTAGTTGGCCAGCAAGACACTCCGGATGGCGTTGAATATGCCCCGCAACTGTCGGTGAGAAGGCCTGTTCCAACAACGCAAGGCTGCGTGCAGCGGCAGTCTCTTGCTTGATACGTGAAATTCCCACCGCAAGCGATTCGGCCAGCACCTGGAGCATCCGCGCTTCGAATGGCCGTATACCCCTCCGCCGGTTTTCTCCGGAATGGTGGCGCAAGCCATAGACACACCCTATCAACCCACCTGAAGAATCAAGTACTGGCGCGATGGCAATAGAATGCGATTCGCTGCCTCCTGATTCATCCTCAGAATTTGTTTGAAAATGAGTGACAGGGTTTTCTACGAGCATCGCCAAGATTGTTGGATCAGTCTCCACCTCCTGCGAGGAATCGATACCGTCAGTAGCAAGCTCTATCCAACTCCCACCTTCTGACTGATTTTCACAACTCAATACCCAGGTAAAATCGAAACCGATTGTGTCTACAGCAAAGCGTGCAGCGTCAGCAAAGAAAGCTGGCGAGTCAGCAGACGCCCGTTGCAACTGGGCGATGGCCGACAGCCACCTGCTCCAGGTACGTGACGAAGGCCCATCAGTAAGGGTCACGTGCTCCTCGGGTTGCATCAAATCTGTGAGCGCAGAGTTATCCAATGGGGGGACCTATTCGTGTAAGAATGGGGGTACGCAGCATTGAGCATCGAGTTGTCGTGCTGGATCTGGAAACTAAAGGGGTCTGTATTCCTTGCCGTTATCAGAAGATAGGTTATTTGGCACTGCTTCGATGGCGATACCTCCCTCAAAACCCATACCACCGACCGCTAGCAGTGACTGCGATTTGTTCTCGACACATACTCGAGGTTGCGAAATAATGCCGTTCTTTGGCCTACTGCTGGCGCGGGAAGGCGATAGTTTGAGTTCTTGCAAGGATGCAATGTGGATTGGCAATCGCTAGGCATGATTTCAGGCGCGGCTCTTTTGGGGGTGAGCGGGCTTCAGTCGCTTGCTGCCACAATCGCGAACGGCTCACGGAAAACCCGCCTCCGTCACCGTTACCAGGACCAACGGGCACGTTTCCAACAACAGCTTGCGAGCGAACTAAAATTTGCCCGTGCCAGCAAGCCGATTTTCCGTGCCTGGGCAGGAGAACGACCGTTGCGTGTCGCGGCGGTTGTCGATGAAGCCGTCGGCTACAAGAGTTTCTATCTGGTCGCCGCCGATGGCCGGGCCTTGCCCCACTTTGAGCCGGGACAGTACCTGACCTTCAGCCTTCGCGTTGATCCTCAACTCAAGCCAATCGTGCGGTGCTACTCTCTCTCCGAGCGCCCAAGAGAAGATTACTACCGCGTAACCATCAAACACACCGGGGCAGGGCAGGGGAGTAGCTATTTCCATAGCAGGGTGAAAGTCGGCAGCGTGCTCAATGTGCAGGCACCCCAGGGAGCCTTTTTCCTCGACCCCACAGACCAATTGCCCGTTGTACTGATCGCGGGGGGTGTCGGGATCACGCCCCTACTGAGCATGGCAAGTTCCATCGCCCACGAGCAGAGTCCTCGGGGCGTGTTCCTCTTCGCCGGTTTCCGCAATAGCAGCGAACACCCATTTCAGGAACAACTTTCTGCACTGACAGAACACGAAAACATCCACTACGACATCACTTATTCGCGTCCAAGCGCGGAAGACTTAATAGGGCGCGACTATCAATACCAAGGTCATGTTAATATCGTCCGACTGAGGCAGGTACTGCCGTCAAGCAACTTTCGTTTTTACCTTTGTGGCCCGGGCGCCATGATGGAGCAACTTGTTCCAGGACTCTTGAATTGGGGTGTTCCCGAAAAGCACATACACTTCGAAGCTTTCGGCCCTGCAACTGTTAGACGGATGAGAAAGCCAAGCAACGCGTCCTGCGATCCTTGTCGTGTCGAATTTGCCAGATCAGAAACCGATCTTCTTTGGTCAGGAGATTTTGCCGCATTGCTGGACTTGGCTGAAAGTGCCGGGATTGCTCTCGATTCCGGCTGCCGCGCGGGCAACTGTGGACAATGCCTTGTGAAGGTCCGCAATGGAAAGATCATTCACAGTAAAACACCTGGAGTACCACTTGGCGATGATGAGTGTCTTACTTGTATTGGCCAGCCCCAAGGCGAAGTTGTGCTGGATGCCTGAATGAATTGGCGAACCGATAATTTGTGGAGTCTTGTCGGAAGGTATTTCCTGATTGCCCTGGGGGCGAGCTGCGCACTATCTGCCAAAGCCGTCGAACACGAGGTTGGCTTGAACCCAATCATCCACGACCCCAGCAAGATTCTCGGTCCCGACTCCTGCACCAAATGCCATGAGAAGGAGATGCAATCCTGGCACGGCACGCCTCACTTCTCAACCTTCGACTCGCTACATCGCAAGCCCGAGGCAAGAGCCATTGCGGACCGACTGGGACTTGCGAGCATCAAGCGAAATGACACCTGCGTCGCTTGTCACTACACCGAGCAGCAAGTCGGCGAGCGAGTCCGTGTTGTTGCTGGTGTCTCGTGCGAGTCGTGTCATGGCGCTGCGCAGGATTGGATCGCACTGCACAACGACTATGGCGGCCCAAACATCACCAAGGAGAGCGAAACCCCTGAACACCGCCAACAGCGGATTGAAACAAGCGTCCAAGCCGGCATGAACAATCCCGCGAATCTCTACCTTATCGCCCGGCAATGCCTTGCATGCCATACAACTCCCGATGAAGCACTGGTCAACGTCGGTGGTCATGCCGCCGGGAGCAAAGACTTTGAGCTCGTCTCTTGGTCACAGGGGATGGTACGGCACAATTTCCTCCGAACCGGCAGCGCATTAAACGCCGAGTCGACGCCCGAACAACTTCGAGTAATGTATGTTGTCGGTATCCTGGCCGATCTCGAAGCAAGCCTCCGCGCCACCGCTGCAGCTACCTCAAAATCCCCCTTCGGCATAGCCGCCGCCCAACGTGCGGCAGGACTAAAGCACAAGCTGTACGAAATCGACCAGCTCGTCACCGATACCTATATCAATGATGCCCTCGATGCAGCACTGGGCGTGCCACTAAAACTCAACCACAGCGCCGAACTCAACGCCGCCGCCGATACCATCGGTAAGTCTGCCTACGACTTCGCCGCCGAGGCCGACGGCAGTAAACTTGCTGCAATCGATCCGCTCTTGCCAACACCAAACCATTTCAAGAATCAATAGAGTGAAATTAATTTCATGTCACTCCTAGAACTAGCCGTCGAGCGCCCGCAACGCTGGGATGTCCCCTTTGGCGATGCCATGGGGGAAGCTGAGGTCGATCAACTTTTGGAACTCGACCCATTTTACGAGATGGACCCGACGTCGTTTCCGGCGGCGCTTCCACTACGCGAAATACTCAAGAATGATACCCGGATCAACTACTACCCCGTTGGCGGGATCATCGTTAGAGAAGGTGACTACGGCAACAGTGCGTTTCTCGTTTTACGAGGTAAAGTGCAGGTTGTACTCTCGGGTCTCGATCCTGAGTTGCTTGGTCGGCAACCCATCCGGAAACAAGGGTTTCTCAAATCACTCGCCCGCATGTGGCGTAATCCGAATCTGCCAGAAGTTCGCGAGCAAATCCGTGCTCGGCAAGACCTCATCGTCAATGATAGTGATGAAGTGGCCGATCTATCCCAGACTCGTGTATTTCTACAGGATATTCCCCGTGTATTGGGGGACTCTCGGACAGTGACTCTCAAGCCGGGCGAACTCTTTGGTGAATTGGCCGCACTCACACGAACTCCGCGCTCGGCCACGGTGCTGGCCGAGGGTGACGCTTGGCTCTTGGAAATCCGCTGGCAAGGCTTACGCGACTTGATGCGTCACACCGACTCTCTCCGCCAGCACGTTGAGCAACTTTACCGCCAGAACAGCCTGCGAGTCCATCTCCGCGAGACACCGCTTTTGTCACAACTACCTGCCGAAGTACTGGAAAAAGTCGTCGCGGAAACCGACTTTGAATCTCACGGCAACTTTGAATGGCACGCCACGTTTGATAAAACTAGTCAGAGACACGGTGAGGCAATCATCACCGAACCGCTCATAGCCGAGGAAGGCTCGCTGTGCGATGGCATCTTGCTCGTGCGTTCTGGTTTTGCACGACTCAGCCACCACTTTGGCAGTGGCCAACGCACGGTTGCCTATCTAGGGAAGGGGCAGGTATTCGGCTTGAACGAGGCGATTGGATCGGCCTTGGGTACTCTGCCGGTTACACTAACCCATTCCCTGCGAGCTCTGGGATACGTAGACGTACTACGGATTCCTCAGCGAGTGCTCAATGAACATGTATTTCCCCATTTCTCACGTGAGGCCTTAGCCGAGATTGCCAAGAAGCACGCCATCTCCTGCACCACCGAGCAATGCGAACCGTCGAACGGACAGCATGGCGGCGAACAACCACGAATCGATACGCCACTGTTGGAATTCTTGGTGGAGCGAAGGCTCATCAACGGCCAGCAGGCGATGCTTATCGACCTAGATCGCTGCACGCGCTGCGACGATTGCGTGCGAGCTTGTGCCGCCACCCACAACAATAATCCTCGTTTTGTTCGGCAAGGCGAGCGCCATGGCCCATTCATGATTGCTCAGGCTTGCATGCACTGCGCAGACCCGGTTTGCATGATCGGCTGCCCCACCGGCGCGATCGGTCGCGACATGGCTACCGGAATCGTCCGTATCAACGACCTCACCTGCATCGGTTGCAGCACCTGTGCCAATAGCTGCCCCTACGACAACATCAACATGGTCGAAGTCCGCGACCGCAGCGGCGCGATTCTCGTCGATCAAAACACCCATCAGCCAATTCACAAGGCGACCAAGTGCGATCTCTGCGCCGATCAGTCTGGCGGCCCCGCCTGTCAGCGGGCCTGCCCCCATGATGCCTTGGTGCGCATGGATTTGGGTAACTTAGGTCAACTTTCCGACTGGGTGGGCCGCTGATCTTGGAGCATGTGCGCAGCCCCGCTGGGGTTGGGGGCTCGGTGTTAAATCGCTAACCCAGGATGCGCTGCGCGCCTCTGGCTGTGGAGTTTAACACCTTCGGCGTACACAATGGCACTTTTGGGTTGCGGCCAGGTGTCGCGCTAGGTAACTCCGAAAGTAGATGGCATAGGAGGTTTACACCCCATTGGCGGTCCTTATTCCCTGCTGCTCGTCGTGAGACTGTGAACACGAGCAAAGACACTGGCCTGTTTATTGTCATTCCAAACTTGCTGAGATTCCTCGTGCGTCAAATCTGCCAACCGACCTAGCAGCATGAATGCCATAGACCCGTGTACCGTTTGCCAATTCGACATTTCAATCAGGCTCGGTATGGAATTCTTCCTTACTTGCCGCAAGACAACTTGGCTTCCATCTAGGTTCAAGAGTAAGCCAACCGCTTTGTTCCTATCAGACCAATCCACGGAGTCGAGCAAGTTAACTGCATTTCGCACCAGCTCTATTGGAGGATTCAGCGATACCTCCGGGTGAGATGCAGCAATTTCGAAAATTATAGACAAGGCACGTGTTGAGTTGTTACGCACTGTCGAATTAGAGTCGCTCATGGCCGCGACGAGTTCGTGAACTACTTGCAACTTATCTGGTGCATAGGCGATCACTTGAGCAGCGATTGCTCTTTGCTTTCCGTCATGTGAGGTGTGCAAGACATCAACCAATCGGCTCCAATGTTTCTGAGCGAGTGGAACAAATGCTTGCTGAGCAGCTCGAAGGTCAGAGTCTTCAGATAAAGAATGTCCCATCGTTCGGTCTTCGCCAAACAGGCCGCTCGCTGCTGCCTTTGCAAATGCCTGTTGCATTCTGCTATTCGCTGCCAGTATTTCAGAAGGAAGAGTTGCGGCTCCACTTGGTGCCTGCTTGTACTCCAATTGCTGAATCCCCGGTTCTACTATGCCCAGATACACAACCATGCCAAGCTTGTCACCTTTGAGCAACATGCCGTAGATTGCTGCAAAACTCGCTTTGTGTACACCGGGGACAGCTTCGATTCGACGAATCACCTCAGCCACGTTTATCTCATCACCGGCAATGTTCGCGAGATTGTCTCCAACTTCCAACTCCGAAGCTTTGATGACCGCCTGCTGTGATACTGAACGCAAACCAAAAGTCTCGATGCGAGCAATGATTGGCTTGGTTTCGGGAGCCGCAACATCGTCAGCCGAAGTGGCTGTTTCGACAGGGAATGAGAAAGTCGGCACGAGAGTGATGGCAAGGGAATAGCACCAGAACAATGCGTATCTTTGACCTGATTTAAGTCGTGCCATTTCTTATTCTTCTAGTATATTTGGAATAAGCAAGGTGATATTCTATCGATTCCTAAGATGCCGATATAGATGAGTCTAACTCAACGTGTGGGCTTCTGGGATAAGTCCTTCCGTTCAGCAGAGCGAACAAACTCGATAGCACGCGCGAGAATTTCATCTTCGTTTGAATCTTCCGAAACATCAACCACGATATCTGGAGGAAATCCGATTTCTGAATAGTCTTGGCCCGTTGGAGATAGCACGGTCGGTTCGCCTCGAAAGGTGATCATCCGACCATCGGCGAGTTTCTCAAATTCCTTGCCGCAAAGAGCCCCTGCCGTAGTCTGGCCAATCACTGTGGCCCGCCGATTGTCATGCAGGGCCAGCGCTAGCATCTCAGCACAGCTTGCCGTGTTTTGGTTCGTCAGCAGAATGACTCGAACGATTAAAGATCCTGGCTTTGACTTGAACGCAACCCGCCTACCGTTTTTGAACTGAAAAATCTGGAGGTACTTTTCGTCGAGAAAGATATCAGCCACGCCGTTTGTTTCTTCGGGGCGACCAGCACTATTGTCTCGTAGGTCGAGTATGATGGCTGGCGTTGTAAGAGTCACATGTTCGCGAACAAGATTCTTTACCCGCATTGCAATTCCGGATCCTTCGAAATCGGGAATCTTGATGTAGACAATTCCTGGGTCGATCACACTCGCCTTGATCCTTTCCGCAGCGGACTCTCTGCGGATGTTAAATGTGAGCGTTTGGGCACCTCGCTCGATCGTCATGCTCAAGTTAGTCCCAGTAGCACCTCTTAAGGACCTCAAAGCATCTGCAATTGTTTTTATTTCGGCGACGTCTTTGGTATTCACCCGCAGAACCACATCGCCATCCCGTAACCCCGCCTCAGCAGCGAGGGTGTCAGGCAAGACCTTGATGGTTGGCCAGTCGCTGGCATCTATACCGAGCAATCCACGCTCTTCACTCGGCTTGCTGCGCGCCTCAATCAAGTTCGTAAGCCATTCCGCTTGAGGTACGCCGAGTACTCCCGCAACCTTTGATCCAGTGGCACTGAGCATCGCAGGCAGGCCCGCGTTGACCAGTTGGTCTCGCTTCACCTCACCGTCGGCAATCGCCTCAATCTCGTTGAGGACTAGTTCGAAGCTCTTGGTCTGAGAAGCAGTATCTACCCAGGAGTTGCGTTGAGAAGCGGGGATGTTGGTATGCCCCAGCGATTCGATTTCCTTGCAAACCGCGTCAATGGTATGTCGCACAAGTTCCTCCGTCTTCTGCACTGGATACGCGTGAGCCAAGAGAACCGAGAGTGTGTAGTCAAGAGCGTTAGGAAAAGTATCAACGACCTGAGCATCTCGACTCCTCTCTATCGCCTCGACAATCTCCTGCTCCTTGCCATAGACGAGCACTTCAGTCTCGGTGTTGGTTGACGTCTCCAGCTGCGACGATACGGCTGGTGGCACACCCAGACAACTAGAGAGAATTAGGAGGGTTCCCGCCTTAAGAAAGAGAGGAAGAGTCTGTGGCTTACAATCCCGAACGCCATTGCGCTCGCTAATCACAGATTCTGATCTTGAATGAAACATCGCAAAGCTCTTCCTCTATTATTGTAATCTCTTTGGAGTCTGCCGTCGATGCATCAGACTCCAATTGCTAAGGGGTAACGCCGTCGCGCATAGGCGTTATCCGTTCCAAGTATCGAGAAAAGCTTGGGATGGGGCTGCCACCTACTCTATTTGATTCATTGCGGCGGCGGCCCAATCCGCTGTACTTACAGTAGTTGGCTAAAATCCGCCGACACTTCGAAAATCCCTTACAGTGCAATTGTTACAGATCGATGATTTGCCGAAATCATCGCAATCGCCCCCTAGGAAGGATACAGGACGATACCCACGAGCAATCATACAGTCGGGCCACAATTTGACCTCCTACTGCGTTTGAATTCACTGCATTACAGCACATTGGGGCAACGACAAACATTTGGGTAACTTAGGTCAACTTTCCGACTGGGTCAGCTGCTAACTCAACCGCACCACTCTTCGCAGTTCTACCGCGACAAGGTACCTTAGAAACTCCAGAGGACGTTGCTAGTCGATCCTGCTTAGCCGGACTGCCACGCAGTCCGGGAACCCGTAGGGCGTGGCCCTCCGGCTGGGAAGATCGACTCACAGTTTTATATTCCAGAGTGCCATGAATTCGTTCGCTAGTCGGAGACTACGAAACAGCGTCTTGACGCTAGTCGCTGCCATGGCGGTCGTGGGGTACGCCTGGTGGAGTGCAGGGCGGCTGGAAAGTCCAGGATTTGCGACCGGCTATCTATTGCTGGGATGCATTGCGTTTCTCGCACTGTACAACACCCGCAAGAAACTCCCCGTGCTTGCCTGGACTACCTCGGCAGGCTGGTTGCAAGCACACATTTACATCGCTCTCTTTTCGGCCATAGTGTTTGGCACTCATATCGTTTGGCGATTCCCCAGTGGCTACCTGGAAACCACGCTTTCTCTTATGTACGTGGTGACGTTTGTAAGTGGCCTCATAGGGCTCTATTGGACACGTACCATCCCGCCAAAGCTAGCGCGCGTGAGTGAAGAGTTTCTCTACGAGCGTATCCCTGCATTGCGCACGGAGGTTCAAACACGTGCCCAGGAGGCGGTTCTGGAAACGGTCCGCAGCACCGGCAGCGAGACCCTAGGCGACTTTTACACACAGCGTGTCCAAGGCTATTTAGAAAAACCACGTGGCCTCTACTACTGGCTTCGGCCCACCAGCAGTGTACGAAAGAGATTACTTGCAGAATTGACCGAGGTCACTCGCTATCTCTCAGAACCTGAGCGAAAAGCTAGCGAGAAACTTTTCGCTCTGATCCGTCGCCGCGATGATTTGGATTTCCACGCCGCTATGCAGTGGCGTCTCAAGGCCTGGCTCTTTGTGCATATCGGCCTCACGTATCCACTACTTTTGATTGCCTGTCTTCATGGTTGGCTTGCCCATTTGTTCTACGGGGGAGCGTTGTGAGAGAACCGCTCACCCTCGAACAGGGAGACAACTACGAACGCCCCAATCAAAAGTGGGTCTGCGGTCTGGCCGAAGTGGGCCCCTCATGTCCGTTGGGTCCCGGTGGGAACGGACATTGTCCCCAGTCAGCCGCCTGCCATCCACTTCGTGACGGAGACCGCTGGCATTGTAATCGCTCGCCGCTCCGCGGTGGAGAATGTGAAAGGGGACCAACTCCTGAGGGCGGGTGTTGCCTTCGCTATGAGTGTCATCCGGTGCGTTCGCTCCGAGCAAAGCGGGGTCGATTCGTCGTTGGCTGTCTAGTGGCGACCTTCGGTGCGCTCTTTCTTCTGCTGAGCAGCAACAAGCGGAACGAAATGATTGCGCCAGGAAAGCTCTCCGTGCATCATGCCCAATTATTGGAGCGGGGCGAAGACAAGACGAACCGTTGCGCCAGTTGCCACGCCGCCGGAAACCAAACGATGAGCGAGTGGCTGGCCCATATAGCCGACCCCGCTCTCGCCACTCCAACACAAAGCATGCTTTGCATGGAATGCCACAAGAACGACTTCCCTCTCGAGGCGGCGCTTTGGGCACATAATATCGATCCTCTCATCTTGCTCGCCCAGAGCGAGTCGGAGCCCGATCATCACGACCCAGGGCTACCGCCCACGGCTAATAAGGGTTCCTTCGAGACGAATTTCACCCGTTGCCGCGATCCTACCACCGCCATCGCATGCAGCACTTGCCATCAAGAACACCTTGGCCCACAGCACAACCTAACTGCGATCAGCGACCGTTCATGCCAGGCATGCCACCGCAATCAATTCCATAGCTTTGCCACCGACCATCCCGAGTTCCACAATTGGCCAGAACATCGACGCACGCGAATCGCCTTCGATCATGCTCTCCACGAAGCAAAGCATTTCCCCGCAGAGAAACATTCCTTCTCCTGCAGCGACTGCCATCGTCAGGATCCCAGCGGAGGGTTCCAGGAAACGCTTGACTACGAATCTACCTGTTCAAAGTGTCACGACAGTAAGATCCAAGCAAGTTGGGCTACGGGTGTACCCGCAATCTCGCTGCCTATGATTGACGTTGACTCATTGGAAGCAGCAGAACACGACATTGGACCTTGGCCCGAGAACGCAATGGGAGATTTCGACGGCGCACTTCCCCTGTTCACGAAACTCTTGTTACTAGTTGATGCTCAAGCCGCCGAGGCAATAGACACGCTAGGAGCCGACTTTGATTTCTACGACATCGATCCCAATGACCCCGTACAATTGACGGCAGCAGCAAACCTCATCGACGCCACCAAACAGTTAATTGCCGATCTACAAACCAAAGGCCAAGCGGCTATCGGCACACGACTGGAGAGACTACTAGGTCGATCCGTCACTCCCACCGAACTAGCGGCCGCCACAGCGCATCTCTCGCCCGCCAGCATTGCGGTCGTCGCCGAGGATTGGCTAGGCGGAGAAAACGGCGATTCCTCAGAAGGCAATAACCCCGAGCGAGTTACTGCAGGAGGTTGGTATACTGATCCCATAACGCTCAGTCTCCGCTATCGCCCCACGGGACATGCCGACGCTTTTCTAACTGCCTGGATCGACATTCTGGCAGAAGCCAGCGGAGGCGAGCACAATACTGCCGCGAATAAATTGCTTGACCAAGCGATGAAACCAACTGCCGTCGGCATGTGCGGCAGTTGCCACAGCATCGATCGCTCAGATTCAGGCCAGTTGAAAGTCAATTGGTTTGCCAAGCAATCAAACGAACACGGTACCCCGTTCACCGTCTTCTCCCACGCCCCGCATGTTATGCAAGCCGAATTGGCTGACTGCACCGCCTGTCACCGAATGAATGCATCGGCCAAGGTGATGGACACCTACACCCAAACTGATCCCGACAAGTTCACTCCCGAGTTCCACGAGTTAACCCGCCAAGACTGCGCCGAATGCCACACTCCCAATGCCGCAGGCGATAGCTGCACGCAATGTCACCGCTATCACGTGCGTTAACCGCGATGCGGCAGTCGAGTCCTGCTCGATGAAGCAAGGCGCGGATATTCTAGCACCAATGATCACTTTCTCGTCGCACGTGTCGCCCCGGTCGATATCCCGCCATCGACCAGCAGCGTCTGTCCCGTCACATACTGGCTCGCATCTGAAGCAAGAAACAAGAGTGCCCCATCCAAGTCGTGCGGCTCGCCCGGTCGTTTGAGTGGGATGCGGTCCACGAGGTATTCCACCCACTCGGGGTCTTCGTAGAGCACTTCATTCTGCTTCGTCTTGAACCACCCCGGCGCGAGGCAATTCACAGTAACCCCGTGGCGTCCCCAATCGTCGGCCAGACTCATTGTGAGTTGTTTGATGCCGCCGCGACTCGCACAGTAGGGTCCCAGCCCAGCGTAGCCGGCCACGGAAGTGACCGACCCGATATTGATGATCCGCCCCGACTGCTGGGGAATCATGTGCCTGGCGACCGCTTGCGCGACGAAGAACGGCCCACGCAGGTTGGTGTCGAGAACCGTGTTCCATTCTTCCCATGTGATATCGAGCGCCGGCTTGCGAATATTACAGCCGGCGTTGTTCACTAAGATGTCAATCTTGCCAAAAGCGTCGAATGCAGCGCTCGCCATGTTTTCGATGCTGCCGTACTCAGTTACATCAAGTTCCAGGGGAACCGCACGACAACCTGATGTCACTAACTCACTTTGAAAAATACTTAGAGATGAAAGCTGTCGACTGGTAATCAGCAGGTCAGCCCCCGCACCAGCCAGCGCTCGAGCGAAGTATTGCCCCAATCCTCTGCTGGCACCTGTGACGATGGCTACTTTGCCAGTCAGATCAAACAGATTTGTTGTCATCGCATCACTCATGGTTTCAACACCACCTTCATCAGTCCAGGTTCACCATTGAACAATCGTTCGAACCACTCCGGGCCCTCATCGAGATTTGCTGTCGCTGAGATTAGTGGAGCAACTTGTACTGCACCCGATACGATCAGTTCCAGACACTCCGGGTATTCGCCACTCGAGGCACACGTGCCACGCAGTGTGAGTTCACGCGTCACCACGGCTTGCAAAGGCAAGGCAACCTCCGGGGCGAGATTTCCCACCAAGGTCACTGTCCCCCCGCGGCGCACTGCCTGCACTGCCGTTTGCACCGTTGCTGTGATCCCCACCACCTCAAACGCATGGTCCAATCCCTGGCCGTCGTGGGCCTCAATGAGTCGGTCCACGAGATCATCCTCGCTTGCCAAGATAGTTTCGTCAGCACCCAGTGCGAGGGCCAATTCCAACCTCCGTTGATCTTGATCCACGGCATACACCTGACTGCATCCGTAGTGTTTGAGCACTTGCACGACCAGCAATCCGATCATGCCCGTGCCAACCACGACTGCCGTTTCGCCTCGCACCAATTCCGAACGCCGCACCGCATGTACTGCGACCGACACAGCTTCCAGCAAGGCAGCATGCTCCATCACCAAATCATCAGGCAACCGGTAAAGAATCCGCGCCGGCACCGCCACCATCTCGGCAAAAGCCCCATGTCGCCGGTACTCTCCGCACGATACTCCGAGCACCTGCCGATCGTCGCACAGATTTATTTTTCCCTGCTGGCAGTAGGCACACTTCCCACAGGAGATCGTCGAATCAAAAGTAACCCGATCCCCTTCGCGAAAGTCAGACACCGCCGATCCAACTGCAGAGATCGTCCCCGCCGCCTCATGTCCCATCACCAGCGGCGGAATTCGTCTTCCCGTCGAGCCATCAAAACCATGGATATCACTTCCACAAATCCCACAAGCCGCCACCCGCACCAACACCTCATCAGCGCCTGCCACCGGATCTGCCAACTCCGAAATTTCCAACTTCCCCGGCTCAGTAAGCAGTAGCGCTTTCATGACTGGCTCTCGACTCTCGACTCTAAGTTCTCAGCAATTATCACACCAAAGGCATCACATTCGCCAGCAACACGGTAAACAACATTCCCGAGATCCCCGCCAGGGCCAGCATAGGAGACCATGATTTCAGCGCCTCTCGTGGTGTTAGTCCTCCCATACGAGAAAAAACCCAAAAGCCGCTATCGTTCATCCACACCCCTACCATCGAACCACAACCGATCGCAGCTGCCAAGTACACCTTGTCGTAGGCCAGTTCCATATCGACGGTCATCGCTGCCAGCATGCCACTGGCAGTAATCATGGCCACCGTCGTAGAACCCTGAGCGATTTTCAGCATGCTGGTGATTCCAAAAGCGAGCCACAAGAGGGCGATTCCTGTTACGGGTTGACTGTCCCCCGAAGCCAATGTCTGGATCGCTTCAGCGACGTTGGCCTCTTTGAGCATTGCTCCAAAAGCCCCGCCAGCCGCGGTGATTAAGATGATCGGTCCCGCATCCATCAGCGAAGTCTCTAAAAGTTCTGAAACCCTTTTCGAATCGGCACCTGTCTGACGGCGGAACACCCACATTGCCGCAGTCGCGGCCAACATCATGGCCAGTAGAGGATTGCCCAAGATCGCAGACACTTGAACAAGCATGTTTTCTGAATCCCACTCCGCACGACTAACAACGGTATTCGCCGTGATCAACAGAATCGGCAACGTGATCGGTAGCGATGCGGTCCACAAACTTGGTTTGGGCGTATCCGGTTCTGCATGATCGTGCCCCAGTGGCCCCTGATCAGCGGCATTGCCTAAAATCAATCTTCGATCAATCCAGTGGGCATACAGGAGGCTCACCAGAGCAACCACCATTCCTACCAACATGCCGATGAGAATCATGAGCCCCATATCCACACCTAGATTATCTGCCACAGCCAGCGGACCCGGCGTCGGAGGCACCAAGGTATGCGTCGCTGTGCCACCCGCCCCGATTGCCAGCAGATACTTCAGATAGTTCTTCTGGGTCCGTTCATGCATCGACTTGGCAATCGGAAACAGCAGATAGAACACCGTATCGAAGAACACGGGGATCGAAAGCACGAACCCACTGGCAGTGAGAGAAAGGCCCCCCCGCTGTTGTCCAAACAATCGCAGGCACGCTAGTGCAAGTCGGTCTGCCGCTCCACTGTCAAGCATGCACTTGCCGATCACCACAGCCATCGCGATCGGGATGCCTATCTTCCCCGCAGTCACTCCAAACGCTTCCGCCACCCGACTGATCCTCTCGACTGCCTCGCCAGGAGCCAGCAAACTCACGACGATGGCCGCTGTCACCATGGCAAAGAAGGCATGGAGCCTCAGGACGACAATCATCCCCACGACGATTGCAATACCCAGCACGAGAATCCACAGCGGCGAAAGAAGAGGCATGTGTAAATGAATAAAAGAAGAAGTTGGCAAAAAGTCCGCCCAGTATAGCGCACCAACTCCAACTCAGAAACCCATCTCCTCGTTAAGCCGCACTCCGAACGGAAGCGATATCTTGCTTTACTTTTTCTGTATTCTGCTACTTCTTTGTATTGGGCGCTTGCAGCAAGTTAGTAAATTCCTCCCTCACCTCAATCCACTTGGCCTTCAGTTTTTTGACCATCTCGGGATTCTCTTCAGCCAGGTCATGATTCTCCGCGCGATCAGTGCCAAGATCATACAATTCCCATGGATCCCCTTTGGCAGCCACGATTTTCCAATTGTCCTTTCGCAGAGCCCGATTCCCTTCGTGATACCACCAGAGGGCGTCTCGCGGGATAATCACATCGGTACCCAACGCGGCAGCCAAGTTTCGCCCGGGATTTGGTGGAAGATGCTCATCAGCATACTCGCTGGGCCACTCACCTCCTGCTAGCCCAACTATGGTAGGAGCCAAGTCGATTACATGGGCGGGTGTGTGGCGTAACTCACCCGAAGCATGAATTCCATCTGGCCAGTGTACGACGAGCGGGGTGGCAATTCCTCCCTCATGAACCCAAGTCTTGTGCCGTCGAAACGGGGTATTCGATGCGCTGGACCAACCAGGACCTAAACACAAGAACGAATCCTGCGAACCCGGCATCGCTTCTGGATCATGCCCATCCCCGCGCACCATGATCTCCGCGCTTCCCCCGTTGTCGGAGAAGAACAGGATCACCGTGTTGTCCAGTTGGCCCATCTCACGAATTTGATCGATCACGCGCCCTATCTCGCGGTCCATACGATCAACCATCGCGGCATGAATTTCCATCTTAGCAGCCTGAAACTCCTGTTGCTCTGTGGTCAAGCTATCCCATGCCAATTCACGATTAACCTCACCCGCCCCTAACTGTTCGATGGCTTCGGGGAAATCATAAGGAGGCCCAATCTCCGGCTCTAGCGACGAAAGCTCACCCGGCAACCCCAGCAGTTTCTGAATCTTAACCCAACGCTCCTTGCGTAGTTCGTCCCATCCCGAACCGTAGCGACCTTGGTACCGGGCAATGTCCTCTGCCGGCGCTTGCAAGGGGAAATGGGGTGCGATGAAAGCCAAATATTCAAAGAATGGCTGATCGGGATGCTGCTCTTCATGCTGCTTCAGAAACTCAATCGCATAGTCGGCAATCACGGTGGTCGCGTAGAAATTGTCGGTGAGCGATTTGGCAGGCAACTGCCTGTCATCCAAGTAGTGCAGTGTTGGTGTGAAATAGTGATCGTAGTCGTTGAAGTAATACGAATGGTCAAATCCTCCCCCCATTGGACTCCCGTCGATGTGCCACTTGCCGGAGTGATAAGAGCGATATCCCCTAGGTTTCAACATGTGGGGAAGCAACCGTGCCCAGGAAGGACGCTTTCCTCGACTACGTGCATTGTTGTCAACGCCCGGCAAGGCATCCCGTCCTACTTGTTGGGGATAATAGCCTGATAGCAAACTAGCTCTGGTAGGCCAGCAGCGGCCGCAATTATAGAACTGAGTGAACTTCAATCCATTCTCAGCAAGTGCGTCCAGATTCGGAGTCGAAATCTCGCTACCGTAGCAGCCCAGATCGGAATACCCCAGGTCATCTGCTAGGATAACCAAAAAATTTGGTTGCTTGGCAGCCCAGGCATTGACACTTGTAGCAAATAGGACCGAAACCAAGAAGTACGCTCTAGACAAATAGCAGATCACGAAACTGCCTCCATTTGAGGTTTTGCAAAGCGAGATGGCAAGAGTATAGCAACTCCACCGCAGCATCGCAGGGACCGCTCCTCCAGGGTAGGCCCCATTGTAAAGTGCAGCCTAAAAAATAGGTTCGGCCGCAACCCGAAGGGGAGCGCCTCTCACATTGGCAGCAATGCACAATGGAGCGCGAAGAGTCTACAAAGCAGAGTGAAGAAACACAAGAATAGCCGAGTTACAACACCTGCGTATCGCTCACACCCAGATCATTTTTGAGTTGCGGCAGAATAGTCTGGCGAAGCTGACTATCTAAGCGGGCGTACTTACCAAGCTCGTCGGCAATTTCGGTATCGGTCATTCCTGCCCCGCGGGCATAGAGTCCCACGTCGAAGGCAGCGATGCGAACTCCGACCAGTACCAGTCGCAAATCCGCCAAAAGAAGCTGCTTGTCGTTGCGATCCAATTCCTGGTCTTCGGCTAGCCGTGATTGCCATTGTCGTAGTCGGCCGGCCAACTCTCCGAACTGTTCGCACTGTTCTCGAAACCCTGCTACTCCATCTTGATCCGGCCTCGCCTGGCAACCCACCATTGCTGCAAAGTCGCTATTTCGCGCATCGGCAGCTTCGATCGCTGTCTCAATATACCCTTCCATCGCCAGTTCCAAGATATCGGTGTGAATCATCGTGAAGCCTCGAGAGTTGCAGATAAAGACAAGAGCTGAAGAGCGCCCGAGACGCGCCCTCCTTACAGCCTAGTCACGAGATGCAAGGGGAGCAAGAAAAACGGTCCTTGCGGAACCGATTTTTCCAAATTTGGCAATCAGGAGTGCAAATAGATGTCGTCCTATGATGGGATTCCGCATATTACAGCAGCTTCCAACCGCCAACTATTCTCAGCCGTTGGCTAGCAAACCGCTAAATCAGAATTTCCGCCGCAGCTCCATTCGTGCCCCGGCAATGTCGGGACTGTCTTCAAACACGCCATACATCGCGTCGGTGCGGAAAATGAGCGTATGGCTCAGCGGCTTTTGGAACCGCAGTCCCACGGAATACTGGTCACCGACGGCGACGCGGGTATCTGGCGAATCCATCACCTGCACGGTGGCGGCTTCGAGGATTAATTGCTGTTCGAAGCAGTTGCCCAAGAGATCGATACCCACCGCGCCGCCAAAGGTGTTGTTGCCGGTGGCATCGAGGGTGGGATAGCCAGTCAACAGATCGCTCTCAAAGTTGATGCCGGTGTTCTTGAGTGGTCCCTGCAGACGTGCGACTGATTGGGGATGTCCAAAGCCAGCAAAAAAGTTTGCATAGGGAATCACGTTGTATGGATTTCGAGTTAGGAAACTATTCTCGACCAACAGCAGCAAGCCATCAGCCGTGCGATCCTCCTGCGGCAGATCTTGCCCCACGTTGACAATCATCCGCAGCGAGTTGGAGACAAGATTCGCATAGCGACGCGTATAGCTCGCGCCAAGGTTGTGATAACTGCGGCCCAGATTTTCGGTGTCGTCGAGAAAGGCGTAACCAATCTCAGCGTAACCACCTTTGCTTTCGATAAAGGTGGTGAGTCCCACCATGTTCGCTGCCCGGTTGTCTCCATCGAATGCGATGTTGCTGGTAATTTCGTCCAGGCCGACGAACAAAGTGGTGTCAAAGTTGGACCAATCGAGCAGAGGATTATTGCGTGCCGGGATCGTGGCGGCAACACCGAGAAAGGCGTCTTCCATCCAGACACCATTCTGAAACAACAGTGGCATCAGTCCCACGGCAAACGGCAAATTGAACGAGGCATATTGGTCGGTGAATCCGCCGATGATATAGCCCAGATCTCCTTCAAAGAAGAGTGTGTCCGTGCGTTGATCCCAAAAGTCCCAGGCGTCGTTGGTGGATAACTGGCCATTGTCATAGATGATGCTGTTGAATTCGTTCCCCTCATCCAACGGTCCCATGAACATGTGGATTCGCTCGGTGGCGGTGATGGCCCAGTCGAATTCGAGATTGAGTCGGTTCGCCCAGATCGTTTGTTCGTTGGCAACGTTTTGGTTGTAAGCAAGAGCGGAACGATAGTCGCCATACACATAGAACTTCTGTTGCGTCAGATTCGTGCAGCCAAATGCCGTCCCGGAGCGGGGCAGGGGGCCCGTTTCGTAGAAGGGTAGGCCCCATTCAATCGCGGGACGTTGAATAGGGTTCATGTATTTTCCGCCATAGATGGCCAACTCGCCGCACGAATCCCAACCGAATTGGCCATAATAGGGGTCCGGCGAGAAGTCGCCGCTGTTGTACTGAGCCCTGCAGCTACGTGGGTCGTGACACTGCTTGCCAACTACCATGATGCCACCGTCGAGCTCCGCCGGGGTCGGCAATCGCTCCCACGGAGGTGCATGCGCCGAGACCACTGCAGGGGCAATCGGTGAGGTAATGCCATAGCGTGTCGGTCCGCGCATATAACCAGGTGCACTCGGAGGAGGCGAAAAGCCAGGTGCCGGTTGGCACTGCGGTCCATGGAAAAGTAGCGGCGGACCAACGATTGGCCGAGTCACTGCAGGGAAGTCGAGAAAGAGGGAAGATTGCAATGGCGAATACGTCCACCATGGAAAAATCGAAGAACGATGCCCCGCGATGTTGCCAACCGGTGGCAAAGCCCAAAATTCATCGGGTCTGGCAACAGTCGTAGGTTGTGCACTCTTGCCCGTCACGGGTTCAATAGCCGGCAGTGGCCGAACAGCTGGTGAGGGTGTCGCCACCGATTCCGGCGCAGCAAAGAGTTCCTCTGCCTTCGCGTTCTGCCAGCCTCCCAACGCAATCACCAGCAACACCGCACAGCAAGCGCGGAATGTCGATGTAAATTTCAAGTTGGAACGGTGGTGAATCATCGAGTAGCTGGCTATTGAATCTCAAACTCATAGGAACTGTGATGGAAATCGGTGATCCCTTCGTTCATCGCCCGCTGCATCTCCATCGTCGCACCGCAAAACCGCATGAAGTAGATGGGCTGCGTCCGCATCCGCAACCGGAAAGAGAGCCGATAGTAACCAGGCTCCTTGATTAACTCGGCTGGGATTTTGTAGGGAGCCCGACGCGAACCGAGCGGTGCGAGCGACCGACCTTCCATACGAATAAAGGGAGGATGATTCATCACGGAAATCGGCTGCGCCCCCGGACGCAAGTAGGGCAACTGGTCGATGTCGACATTCACGGGCAAGAAGAATTCACGATCAGTACCTGTGGCTCCCGTGATGAGGAACATCGTCTGTAGATTGAATAATTGCCAATCGTAGGGAATCCGTTTGTTGCGGACATCTTCGGAGTGAATGTCCGCTACGTCCCCCCATCGATCCGTGTAACCCGATTCCCATACTCGTTGCCCACGCGGCCCAATCAGTACCACGTTGGCCCATAGCTGCGGTTGAGCACCCAACGAACCGCTGGGCATGTTGTGACCATCGTTTCTGTTGGTCACAATATAGTGGAATCGCAAGTCCTGTCCGCGTACGAGCGGCTTGTCGAAGAATGGTCCATCCACGTGGGAGCCATTCTCCATGATCTGGTGTCGACTGATGTCCTTCTTGCCGAGTTTCTTTTGGTTGTCGTCGATTACATCGCGGGCATCGTAGCGATCATCCACATTTGCCCATACTGGCGGGAAATTCACATAGAGGTTGCCCTGTTCAACCGCCTCCTCAAACGCCTCAGTTCCCCACCCTGCGCGGTAGTCGAACTGGAGCCATTCGAGCATTGACCATCGCAGCGCGTCCTTGTTGAAAGGGAACACACCGGGGTGAGCGATCGAGTAACCCGGGCCATAGAACACATGGTTGGCATGTTTGCGGTGGTCATTAACCGTCTTGCCGTTGACGACCGCCGCCGGGCCTGTTTCATAACCACTCGCTACGCCTGGCAGACGCCCCATGTGGCAGTCCTGACAAGATATTCCCTTCTTGCAGGCAGGGGAGGCACGATATTGCTCCCACACCACTTCTAACTTGATCCCCGGCTGTACGGCCACCTGATGACAGGAAACACAGAACTCGGGCTTCGAGAGTTGATCAAAATAGCATCCCGCGATGTGGATGTCCTGCCCCGGACCTTGCTCAGAGGGCGAAGTTTTGACTTTGAACTCATTTTTGTGAGCAATGACTTCCGCGACACCGCTGCCACCGATTGAACCATAAACGGGGGCGAAAATATCGCCAGGTTCAATGCGACGCTCACCGTTAACTTTGCCGTAACGCTGATTCACACGATGGCAGGCAACACAGGTAACCCCTTCGCGGGCAACCTGAGGCATATCCCACAATGGTGCTGCCCGTGAAATTCCCAAACTGACACCCGCCGGGGAATGGCAGCGGTAGCAAAAGTAACCAACAGTTGCCTGTGAGATGTCGTTAATCTTCTGCTCAAATTTTTGGAACATCGGCGAAACAGCCGCATAGGCATGGCTGGAAACGCTCCATTCCTCGAATAACTTTTCGTGACATGTTGCACAAGCAAAGGCAGAAGGATACAGGGAGTCGGCAACGTAGTCGCAATACGATTTTCTGTTCGGGTTAGAATCCGCAGTCGTCTGGGTGGGTAGGGAGTGAGGAGCAGCTCCCGTCGGAATTGGGGGTGGGGCGAAAGGGCTCTCTGTAGGGTGGCCGATCTCCTCTGCAGGTGCGGGCAGTGGAACCGGAACAGACTCTGAATCAAGTTCCTCGGTTTGTGCTGATGGATCTTCTGGCTCGTTGGCTGGATAGCTTGGCTCGCTCACGGGTGCTGATTCATCCGGAACCTCAACTGCAGGTAATTCAGAAGGGGTCTCTTCGGCAGGGGCAGCGTCTTTCCACAAGAGGTCAGCTGTGCCATCGAGCAAATCATCCGGATCACCTGAAGAGTCCGGTGACACTACGGCCTTGTCTGAAGAACTGTCTTTCAGGACCCGGCTTGCTACACGCAGTGGCTGGGGATACTTTACCCGGGGCACCCTCGCAGAAATGGTGCGAATCTCAGGTGGAATGACTTCAGGTCCCAAAGCGCTGGGGCCCTCGCTGGCCAAAGCCATCCACCCCGGGCAACCCGCCTGGGCCAAGGCCTGCTCGATCTTCTCCATCCGGTCTTCGGTATGATCGACAAGTTTGATATCCGTGTAGCGATTCGATTCAGGGGGGGGTTGCGGCTCCGCATGCCAATAGCCCACCAGCGTACCGATTACCACCACCATGGCTCCCCCGAGCCATGGCCATACGTTCAAACCAAGCTGTTTCCCCTTCATGCTGCGAACGTCCTTGTTCTGCAGTGATGCTTGTCTCGGATAACAGGCCAGCTCCTCCTAGATACTGGAGAATTCCAATTCAGCTAGCCAGAAATGGCGAGCACAACTGGCCCTTCAACTGATCGAACCGATCCGTTCGGCACATTGAGAACCACGCGTTTAACCGCTATATCTTAACGCTCTCGCTGCTAGCTCTTGGCCCACCGGTCGTGTAGAATAGCGTGATCGCAACTCCCGTTTGCCTCTGACGGTGTACAAGTTTGCAGCGGATCGGCATTTCTGCCTTCGAATCGCCTGAATTGGAGACCTTAAGTGCTCAATAGCAGTTTGCTAGCAAGGCTCGGACTCACTGTAGCCATAGTCGCTTACCACTTTGGCTACACGAATTGTCGCGGCGAGCATTCTGCTGTCGATTTCAACAGAGATATTCGCCCGATTCTCTCTGAAAATTGCTTCGCATGTCACGGCCCTGATGCAGAGACCCGTGAGGCAGATCTCCGTCTGGATCAGGAGGAATCAGCCCTTGAAGATCGTGGTGGATATGCAGCGGTCGTTGCAGGAGATGTCTCACTAAGTGAATTAGTACGCCGCATCGAGAGCGACGACAAAGACGAGCAGATGCCCCCTCCCGAGATGAAAAAGCATATCACGGACGATCAAGTTGTTCTCCTAAAACGATGGATCACTGAAGGTGCAGTCTGGTCACCGGCCTGGTCCTACGTTCCCCCGAAGTGGTGGGAGCCACCAGCCACTAAAGCAACTAATTGGAAACAGAATTGGATTGACCAGTTTGTACTAGCCAGGTTGGAGGAAGAAAATCTGAGCCCAAGCCCCGAAGCCGACGCCGTGACTTTGATACGTCGTCTGTCGTTTGACCTGACCGGACTTCCTCCCACGCCAGAAGTTGTTGATACGTTTATGGCCGATCCCAGCGATGAGGCCTACGAGCGACTTGTCGATGAGTTCTTGGCTTCGCCCCATTTTGGCGAACGCATGGCAATCAAGTGGCTCGATCTCGTCCGGTTTGCCGACTCGGTGGGCTATCACGGTGATCAAGGGCACAACATTTGGCCGTATCGCGATTATGTGATCCATGCTTTCAATGAAAACATGCCCTTCGATCAATTCACCCGCGAACAACTCGCAGGGGACTTGTTACCGAACAACGACGTAGACCAACTAATCGCTTCGGGCTACAACCGTTTATTGCAGACTTCCCATGAAGGAGGGCTCCAACTCAAGGAGTATCGTGCCATTTACCTTGCCGACCGGGTACGCAACGTGTCCCAAGTGTGGATGGGAGCCACGATGGGCTGCTGCCAATGCCACGATCATAAATACGATCCCTACACAGCGCAAGATTTCTACGCTATGGGGGCTTTCTTCGCGGATATCGATGATGAGTGGCACCTCCGGAATGAGAGTGGCGAGGTTGGCAATACCGATCCCACTGTACGCAAACCAGAGAAGGAAGTGCTTAGCGTCTATCAACGAGAAGAAATTGCTGAATTGGAAAAACTGCTTACCAAGCTCGATTCGGAAAAAGAGTCAAAGCAAATTGCCAAGTTGCGTGAGCAAAGGGATAATTTGGCAAACATCACATCGCCAACTATGATTACGGAATCTACGGAACCTCGCGTCGTTCGTGTTCTCGCCCGTGGTGATTGGCAGGATGAGAGCGGTGAAACTGTCACCGCTGCCGTTCCGAAATTCCTCGGCGATATCAGTCGTGTGAATCGGCGAGCGAATCGGTTGGATCTATCCAATTGGCTCACAGACCCAGAGAACGGGGTAGGGGGGTTGACCGCGCGGGTGATGGTCAATCGCTACTGGGCACTCATGTTTGGAGAAGGATTAGCCCGAGTGCTCGACGACTTTGGGGGCCAGGGCGAGCCTCCTTCTCACCCCGAGCTGCTCGACAACCTGGCTGTGGAGTACATCGAGAGTGGCTGGGATACCAAACACTTAATGAAACTGATCGCATTGAGCAGCGCTTATCGGCAGTCTTCTATGGCCGACGAGAAATTGCGGACTCGCGATCCATTGAACCGATTGCTCGCACGGCAGAACCGCTTTCGATTGCCTGCTGAAATGGTACGTGATACGACTTTGGCAGTGAGTGGACTCTTAGTGGACAAGCTCGGAGGTCGCAGTGTGAAACCTGCCCAGCCTGCCCACTACTACAAGAATCTGAATTTCCCCGAACGTGAATACGAACCAGATACCGGTGCCGAACAGTGGCGACGAGGAGTCTATATGCACTGGCAACGCACGTTTTTGCATCCGATGCTCAAAGCGCTCGATGCACCAACTCGTGAAGAATGTACGGCCAACAGACCTCGATCCAATACGGCCCTTGCTGCGCTGGTGCTACTGAACGATCCCAATAGTGTGGAGGCTGCCCGAGCACTTGCTGCGAGAATCTTGACTGATGAAGTGGCTCACACGGACAATGAAAGGATTCAACGCGCATTCCGCCTGGCAGTATCTCAGCAACCAGATGTCCGCCAACGACAAATTCTTGTGGACTTGCTCAGCGATAGTCGATCCTATTTCGCCACAAACTCAGCCGACAGGAAAAAACTACTGGAAGTTGGATCATCGCTAACAGGAAAGGAATTACCCGAGGCAGAGCTTGCAGCTTGGACCACCGTCTCCCGAGCGGTACTCAACATGAGTGAAACCACTACCCGCAACTAGAATCACTACTATGAACGAATCCTCGACAACTTCTTTCCAGCGCCAACTCTGCCGGCGAACATTCCTTGCTCAGACAGGGTTGGGATTAGGGACCGCCGCGTTGTCGACGTTGTTGGGCGGTGAATCACAAGCTGCTTCGAACCAGAGCATAGGACTTCCGACGTTGCCCAATCTGCCTCAGAAGGTGAAACGAGTCATCTTTCTCTGCATGGCAGGAGGACCTTCGCATCTAGAGACGTTTGACTACAAACCTGCTCTGGAAGAGATCAGTGGCCAGCCGATGCCGGAGTCCTATACGAAAGGACAACAGATCGCCCAACTACAAGGGCAGGAACTGATTGCCCAGGGACCGATGACCAAGTTTGGTCGCTACGGCAAGAGCGGCCAAACCATGAGCGACTTTTTCCCCTACCACCGGGAAATCGCGGACGACATTTGCATTATCAAATCGATGGTTACCGAGCAGATCAATCATGATCCAGCACACACTTTCATGAACACTGGTACTGTGATCAGTGGCCGACCTTCGATGGGATCGTGGGTTAACTATGGTCTGGGATGTGAAAATAAGTCGCTTCCTGGTTTTGTCGTGCTCGTCTCTCAGGGAGGTCGCAACCCGCAGCCGATTGCCTCAAGACAATGGTCGGCGGGTTTTTTGCCCAGCCAATATCAAGGTGTCCCTTTCAATTCCACCGGTGATCCGGTCCATTACATCAACAATCCACCAGGGGTATCCGGCGATTTGCAACGACGCGTCGTCGATAGTGTGTTGGCACTCGATGGCCATCGACAAGACCACCTTCATGATCCTGATCTGACAGCCCGTCTCGCAGCATACGAAACAGCGTTCCGCATGCAAACCTCAGTGCCAGATCTGGTCGATATGTCCGATGAACCACAACACATCCTCGATATGTATGGTGCCGTACCTGGCGATGGTTCGTATGCGTCGAATTGCCTCTTGGCGCGCCGCCTAGCCGAACGTGGCGTTCGCTTTATTCATCTTTACCACCGAGGTTGGGATCATCACGGCGACTTGGTCCAGCACATGAATACCTGTAGCGGATTGACCGATAAGCCGACAGCGGCCCTAGTGATGGATCTCAAGGCACGAGGCATGCTTGAGGATACGTTGATCGTGTGGGGAGGCGAATTCGGTCGCACACCGATGTTCCAGGGCAAAGGGGGCCCGGGACGCGATCACCACATCAAAGGTTTTTCCATGTGGGTGGCCGGTGGTAATATTCGACCCGGGATCTCTTATGGTGCTACCGACGAGCTAGGCTACAACGCTGTGGAGAATCCCGTCCATGTTCGCGATCTGCACGCTACAATGCTCCATCTATTGGGAATTGACCACAAACATTTTACGGTCAAGTTCCAAGGACTCGACATGCGGCTCACGGGTGTGGAAGAAGCCAAAGTGTTGCACGACATTCTGGTGTAAATCAAAGTGAAAATCATAGCAAGAATACCCGCGAATCACGCGGATATAATCGGATTTGTCGCGAGGCTAATTCACACCGGAAAAAATAGATTCTTCATTCCTAGTGCTTTGTCATTGCCAAGAATTAGGGTGGGTGACGACAGAACCACCTACTGGGACAATACTTCTGTCGTCACCCACCCTAAATTTCGATATTGTCAAAGCACTAGCTTCTTCCTATCTGCGATTATTCGCGTGATTCGCGGGCTCCTCATTTCATCTTGAGAAATACCTTTAAGAAATCACTCGCTTATTTCTCGGCAGGCGCAAACTTGTAAATGTCCTGTTCGGTGGTGAAGTAAACTTCTCCCTGGTCGTCTTCTCCGAAAGTCATGACGGGGAAGCCCTTCTCTTGGATCAGGCGATTAGCCGTAACCACCTCATTCTGGAAGTCGTACCACAAGGCCCAAACTTTTCCGCTCACGTAATCAGCATACAGATAGGCTCCCTCCAATTCAGGAACCTTCCTGCCTCGATAGACATGCCCTCCTGTAATCGACTTTCCCACATCGTGATGGTATTCCCATATGGGCTCAATCAGAGTTTCGCACTCTGGGAATCCAGCAGGACCAAAGGGATGTTGGCCCTCTCGAAGGTTCCAGCCGTAGTTGCCACCGCGTTGAATGATGTCGATTTCTTCCCATGTATCCTGCCCAACATCAGCTGCCCAACAGGCCCCGGTCTTGCGGTCAAAGGTTACTCGCCAAGGATTGCGTAGTCCGTAGGCCCAGATTTCCCCCCGTGGAAAACAGTTCGCACCAGCAAAGGGGCCATCTTTGGGGGGAGCCGGTTGCCCATAGAAAGGATTGTCCTTGGGAATCGCGTAGGCCAAACCTTCGTCCTTGTGGTCTACGTCGATTCGCAAGAGAGCACCTAAAAGAGTATGTGTATTTTGCCCATTCATGTGGGGATCATTCCATGCTCCCCCATCTCCAACCACGATGTAAAGAAAACCATCGGGACCGAATGCCACAGTACCACCATTATGATTCCAATACGGCTCTTTAATTTCTAGCAGGATTTCTTCACTGTCGGGATCCGCCTCTTCAGGGTTATCCTTCTTGGTGCGAAACCTAGAGATACGAGAACTATGTGGATTGTCTTTTGAAGGAGTAGGGGTGTAGTAAACGAAGAATTCTCCGTTCTCCTTAAACCGTGGATGAAATGCGAGTCCCAAAAATCCTTCCTCGCCCTCCCACTCCTTGAAAGGCACAACGCGATCACGAATGTCGAGAAACAATTGCATCTCTGAAGTGTTGGGGTCGTTTTCAAAGGAGTGGATTGTGCCGTATTGGGTCGCCACAAAGAGTCGATTCGATCCATCACCGGAACCCGTGATTATTAAAGGCCGTGGCTTGATAGGCTTTCCCGTGTCGATTCCAGTGATCCAGTCCGGCCACTGCAGTTCTGGAAACGCAGGAGCCACTTCGACTGGTAGCGGTGACTCATCTAATTCAGCCCGCAGCTCACAAGTGATCAGACCAAGCCAACAGACTCCTAGAAACACCTTCTTGAAACACTCTGTCATCGAGAAACCTCATTCTTGTTGAGCGGCAATTTGTACTTGGACCAGATAGCATACTATTGACCACGCGTTCTCCCAGCAAGGAGTAGAAGGGCGTGTGGCAGGAGAACTGCAAAGTACGTCGGCATTGATAGGAAAATGACCAATGTACAATTTTCAATGACCAATTTCGGCAGGAATCTTGACTGTCTTGGTCATTGGTCGTTGGTCGTTGGTCATCGGAATTTGTTCTTTCTTGGTGGAAGGTTTCATTGTCGCGATTGGGAAAAGAATCTCTACAACGATTCTTGGGCCATGGGAGAGTCGAGAGCCAGACGTGTTAGGCCGCACGAGCGGTGTAAAGTTCACGATTCTTTTTCGATCCTGCGCACCGAAGGAGGGGTTTTGTCGCCGCACATTTTGTCGCAAACCTTCTCTACAAAACAAAACCCCCTCTCAATCTCTCGGTCCGGTGGGCTTCAACTCGTTGGCCGATCAAGACTTACGCGAATCACGCTGCCTCGGGGGCGGTAGGGTTTTGAAAACTAAACCCTACGAATCTAGCCTCTTCCTGCTCGTCCAAATCGCCAAACTCGTTTAGCGCGCGGACCTGTCACGAGCAAACCCGTAAGTCCATACGGGCGATAGTGCGTTCCGATTACTTATCGCACGTACCATTATCAAGATGCCGGGGAGAAATTCCACAACGATTTTTGTGCCAAGCGGAAAACAGCCGCGCAGCAACGATTGGTTACTCAAACTGAAAAGGAGAACCACGGATTGCACGAATTTCACGGATAAATGGAGACGAAACCGTACATATATTCATCGAGTAGGTTTGAGCAGATGGTGGGTGTGATTTTGAACCATCGAATGAGTTTCGTCCCGTTTTCGTGGGACTTGCTCTATCCGAGAAATCCTTGTTATCCGTGGTTACCGTAGTCTTGCTTTTCACTTTGAGTTGGTTAGCCGTAAACGTGAGTGACCGGAGGAGATCGGGATACTGGGGGCTGCGGGCGAGGGAATCCATGCGGGCCGCGAATCGCGGCAGTTCCGGCGAGGTCACTGGTGACTTGTGCCAGAGTAGATGCAACTAGCAAGTCGCTCTCGAGTCGTTGAAAACCTATTCCCCTGGTTCCCATTCTCCGGTTTGGAATACACTATCTGCGAGGCTCCGCCTGCCATTCGCACCGCGTTCCCGCAGAGTCGCCTTTTGCTCCGCAAAAGTAGCGGGAAAGGGAAAAAAGAGCAGATATAATTGGGGCTCTGATAAGACCCTGTATCATCGTAAGCGCTTTAGAGACCACAGGTTCTAAGCTCTCTCGGCGTTTTGCAATGATCGAAATGTGCATGTCCTTTTTGTCGTCCTTTCGATTGATAGAAAGAGTTACAATGCACTTCCAGAATCTCTGACGATTCGTGAATGCTGTTTTCAAGTCGAACAGGCAGGCTTTCGCTGCAAAAAGATCGTCCTCGCAACGACTCTGTTAGATGCCGACGAGTTTTCGGTGAACGATTTAGCCTTGCTCTATCGTGCGCGGTGGCATGCAGAACTTGATCTAAGATCATTAAAAACGGTTATGAAGATGGACGTCTTGCGTTGCAAGACCCCAGAGCTTGTTCACAAGGAAATCTGGACACACATCCTCGCCTACAATCTCATTCGCACGATCATGGCACAAGCGGCTACCAAACACGACATCGAACCGCGATCGATAAGTTTCAAAGGCACGATCCAAACACTAGACGCCTTTCAACCAGTCATTGCGAGCATGGGCCAAAACGACCCTGCATGCTGCAGGCAGCTCTACGAACAGTTACTTGATTGCGTCGCAAGTCATCGAGTCGGCAATCGACCCGACCGGTTTGAACCACGGAAAGTTAAACGCCGATATGGATCCTATGATTGGCTTACCAAACCAAGAAAAGAAGAAAAAATGCTGCTAGTGAAGAGACATAACGAGATCTAAGCGACATTCGTTTGGCACGCCGACGCTGTTCGAATTTTCACGCCGGTGGCAGTCAAGGTTCTTGGTAACGGGACCGGGATTCAACTCTGCCGACCGAACGAACCCGCCTGCCTAGTCCGGCTCGCGTTCTGCCGTGACGCTTCTGTTTCCGTTTTCAACGCTGTAATAGTCGAGACGGACAGATATGCCAGCGTTGCCAAGGCGACGCAATGTGGATGCTGAAATTTCGAAGTCACAGAGTCCAACTGCGAACACTCCAGTGAATACCGTTACCGACCCGCCAGTGTCGTCTATCCGTCGGGTCAAGTCGGATGTATGGCACAGCTGTAAGTCAACCAGGTCTTCAAGGAATTCCGACACATCGTGACCGTCAAGGATCTCAAAAAGGGGTCAAAGGGGTCGGGAGTCTTTGATTGACTAAGTTAATCGCAAATCGCGTGCCGAACAGTATTGGCTGCGTCCCCTTTTCTCCCACCTGAGTCTCCTTGCCCTCATGGGCGCTTAAGACTCTCATAACATATGGATCTCTTTTTGGGGAGCAGGCCAGGATGAAGTCTCCGACGACCAGGCCGCCCACCAGTTGGCGAGTGACGGCGAGTCCGCCACTCAAAGAAAAGGAAACTCTGTGGTTAATGAGAGACACATCGCAGAGCGATAGAGAAAGCGTCCCCACGCGGAGCGTGGGGACGAGGTGGATTGTTAGTCGGCGTCGACGGGTGGATGAACATGAATGTGGATATGTGGTGCCACTCCAATACCATCCAAGGGGCGGTAGCTGAAGCCGTAGCCATAATCACCGTACAGTCCACCATATCCGTTGTAAAAACTGTCGACGTTGGAAGCGTCGAGAGACGTTTCCTCTTGTTTGGCCAGACCTCGTTCGGCATCATTTTGAGCTTGGATCTGTAGAGAACGCTCTTCGGTCGAGGCTGCCTCGTTTTCGTCGCGATTGATATCGGCGTAAGATTTTTGTGTGGCATTATTGATCGCTTCAGCCTGCTTGAGATGAGCCCTTCGAGCGATTTCAAAGTCCTCCTCTCGTTTGCGATTCATTTCTTCCTGGTGATCAAACTTAAGCAGCCACAGTTTCATCTGAACGGGCGATAGGTTTTCTAGTTCTGTCATGTACTGCTTGGCTTCGGCAGGAGTGATCTTGGCCGACCGCTGACAGTACTCTTGCACCCAGGCGCGGGCCTTGAGCATCGTCGGGCTGTTCCAAATCTTTTCACGTTCAGCGGCAGTATTGATCGTAGTGGCCGAACTCGCCTGATTGGTACCGCTGGGACGGCGAGAATTCGCGTTTTGGCTGATGGCGGCCGTCGCCAGGCCAAACAATACAATTGCAGCGCAAACAGATATAGAAAGGATGCGGTTCATGGTTTCGTCTCCCAATTATTGTTGGTGGTGAGTAGGGCATTCATGAGGGGCGATGACTCGACCACTCTATAATAACAACTAAGAGGAAAGTACTCCAGGATAGATTGCAAGGCGATCTATTCATCCACGATTGGTGAAATTCCTCTGAAAGTCCAATGAAAACGTATAGGGGGTTTCTGAAAACTAGATGCACTAGAACAAGTGAGCGATCTGCAAGTGAATTCCCAGTTCGCTTATGATGAGCCCCTATCGACGAGAGATGAACCATAGGCATTTATTGCAATGTTTTTAGGTCGAACGTGACTCGCGGCACATTAACCAGACCGTAGGACCGTCTTTCAGATCAACTTCGTTTTCTATCTGAAATCCGAAGTGTTCGTAGTAGGATATATTCTCGGGCAATGAAGTCTCCAGTGCTATCTTCCGGCCAGTCGCGTCGCACTCTTCAATTTTAGATTTTAGCAGACCTGCTGCATGCCCTTGTCCACGCTCCGACTCGGTAGTTGCCAAGGCTAGCAGATACCAATACGGTTGCTGAGGATGGCGCTCCGCTAGGTCTGTGAATCCTTGCCGAACTTCATGAATTCGCTTGCCGTGGGCGAGTCGCATAGCAAGGGACTCCGCCAATCTCTCCCAGCGGTTCGGGGCAGGGGGGTAGGGCGGGGTCCAGACTGCCACGCTCGCCAACTGGCCCTGACAGGTTCGGCTCACGGAGACCAAACCTGGTGCAATCCGCGGAGCAACCAATCGGCGAAAGAGCCTCTCGCTAGCGGCAAGCCGTAGTCGCTCGTCGGGGAAAAGCCAACGCTGCAATGGATCATTTGCTAGTGCTGCGGCCAAGAGCCTCGAAATTGCCGAGATCTCGCTGCGATTTGGTTGCCTATCCAGGACTCGATGTGTCGCAGGGGCGATAGCATTTGCCACTTTGCAGGTTCCTTGAGTGACAGGACGTTGGACGACTAGTCAATTCAAATTTAGCTTACCTTGAGACCTGTAAATGCAACTTTTATCTCTTTCGCGAAGTTGTCGAGGGCTGGGTTGACTGATTATAATGAGGGGCCAATCGCCTGGAGACTGAACCAGCCTGGGTGGATTCGGGTCTACCAGACAATTTGACCCTCGTTATTCCCTTAAATTTTTGGAGCCAGAACGTGTTTGATTCGATCGCCATCGTGGGTGCTACTGGTGCCGTAGGCACTTTGATACGACAAATGTTAGAAGAGCGGAATTTTCCCTACGAGAAAATCACGTTCTTGGCATCCGAGCGATCTGCCGGCACTAAAATCACTTTTAAGGGTGAAGATCACACGGTCGAGCTACTCCGTCCTGAAGCATTTGAGGGAATCGACTTAGCCATCGGCAGTACACCTGACCCTGTGGCAGCGGAGTTTTGTCCCTGGGCGGTCGAGCGGAATTGCATTGTCGTCGATGAAAGCGGCTATTGGCGGATGGATCCCAAAGTCCCCTTGGTCGTTCCCGAGATCAATCCCGATGCAGCGCTCAATCATCAAGGAATCATCGCCAGTCCCAACTGCTCGACCACCCAGATGGTCTTAGCGATGAAACCGTTGCACGATGCGGGAATCATTCGCCGAGTGATTGTGAGTACCTATCAGGCTACCAGTGGGGCAGGAGTACAAGGACAAGAAGACCTCGTCGCGGGAAGCCGTGCATTTCTAGAAAACGAAGATTATAAGTATCAGGTGTTTGCCCATCCGATCGCTTTCAATCTCATCCCACAGATTGGCTCGGCCAAACATGAGGGTTACACGAGCGAAGAGATGAAGATGGTGTTCGAGACCCAGAAGATCTTTGGCGACGACTCCATTCAAGTCTGCCCGACATGTGTACGCGTGCCGGTTGAAAACTGCCACAGCGAGAGTATTCTCGTCGAAACCGAGAAGAAGATTACGGCAGCTGAGGCCCGCGAATTGTTCGCCGCCACTCCAGGGATCAAAGTGATCGACAATCTCGCTGCCGGTGAGTACCCCATGCCTGCCGATTGCAGTGGTGACGACGCAGTATTCATCGGCCGCATCCGCGAGGATCTTTCTTGCGACAATGGTTTAGCATTCTGGTGTGTGAGCGACAATCTGCGTAAAGGCGCTGCAACAAATGCTGTGCAGATCGCTGAGTTGCTGGTTCGTTCACAAGCCGCGGTCTGAGGTGAGTAAGAAGCCAATTTCGTCATTCCCACGTAAGCGGGAAACCGGCTGGCCAGCCTAGATACTGGATCCCCGCCTGCGCGGGGAAGACGGGTTCGCGCGATGCCGACGTTCAAACTCACAATTGCCTACGACGGCACAAAGTTTTCCGGCTGGCAGGCACAACCAGACCGTCGCACCGTTCAGGGAGCCGTGCAGGATGCATGGCAGAAGATCACGAGTGAATCGGTCCAGGTAACGGCCAGCAGCCGCACCGATGCCGGAGTCCATGCGCTGGGGCAGGTCGTAGGTGTCAGCTCAGCCACGCATCTGACCGCCGAGCAACTCCATCGGGCACTCAATGCCTTGCTGCCACCAGATGCGGTTGTGAAAAGAGTTGACGCTGTGCCGGATGGGTTTCACGCCACTTACAATGCCGTCGGCAAACGCTATCGCTATCGCATCCACAATGACCGATGTCGACCGTTGTTTGATCGCGACACCGTCTGGCATGTCCCGCAGGTATTAGATGCCAATGCGATGCATCAAGCTGCAAAAGTACTGATCGGTACGCATGATTTCGCCAGTTTTCAGTCGGCAGGCTCTGAACGGGAATCCACTGTGCGCACGATCTCATGCATCGAAGTGCGGCGTGTCAAAGGAGAACATGAATCCCTGCTGGAAATCGATGTCGAGGGAAATGGGTTTCTCTACAACATGGTACGAATCATCGTTGGCTCACTAGTGGAAGTGGGACTGGGCCGACGTGACGAGGCGTGGCTTGCAGCATCCCTCAAGGCTTGTGATCGGCGTCAGGCCGGAAGAACGGCACCTCCCCAGGGATTGTGCCTAATGCGCGTGGATTACTGAGCGGGAAACACTCTTTCGCCGACTCACTGTTGTGACTAGACTGGCACTTTCTAGCAAGTGTTCCTGCAGTAATCCTCAAGCCGCAAATAGAGAATTCATGGCATCTGCCGGTAAAGAATTTGTTGGCCCTTACAGGCTGTTTTATTTAATCCGAGCCGGGGCGATGTTCGAGATTTGGGCGGTGAAGCCGATTGGCAAAGACGAGCCATTTGCCATGAAGTGGCTCCCCCCAGGGCCAAAACATACGCGCCAATCCTCTGGAGAGTTGAAGCACGAATACAATGTTGGCAAGACGTTGGATCATCCTTCAGTGATCAAGACCCTTGATTTCGGTACAGAGAAAAAAGACGGTACCTACCTGATCATGGAACTGTTCAAGACCCCCAACCTCAAGCAGCAGATCCATGATGGCGTCGAGCAGCTTCATTGGAGACTGGAAGAGATTCTTGGAGCAGCCGCTCTTTCGGTCGAGTACATGCACAAGCAGGGTTGGACCCATCGCGATATCAAGCCCGATAATTTTCTCGTCAGCGATGAAAATGAAGTACGTTTGATCGATTTCACTTTGGCCAGGAAGATCAAGACAGGAATCTCGAAGCTGTTCGGCAACAAGGCGCCGGTGCAAGGAACTTATAGCTACATGGCCCCCGAGCAGATCCGCGGCAAGGAAGTTGACGAGCGGGCCGACATCTATAGTTTTGGCTGCATGGTGTACGAATTGATGACCGGGAAGCTACCCTACACGGCCAGCAGTTCCACCGAACTTTTGAACAAGCATCTCAAGGCACGCCCGCAACCAATAAGCATGCTGCAGAAGAATGTGCAACCAGAGTTCGCCAATCTGGTGCATCGTATGCTCGAAAAGGACCCCAATGATCGCCCCGATACCCTGATGGAGTTCTACCGCGAACTCAAAGCAGGTCGCTGCTTCCATATCAAGCCAAAAAAGCCCGTAGAAAAGCCGCCGAAAGATCACGACGAAGGCGTCTGATCGCGGTATAATCCAACCATGCCAGGATACGACTTCCGACTACCGTTTGAGCAACCCATCTTCGAACTGCAAGAGCAGATCGATACGCTCGAAGCCAACGAAACAAACTCGCCCGAGCTGCGCGAGCGGATTCGGGAATTACGCAAGCAACTCACCGAAACAACCAAGGCGATCTACAACCATCTCGATCCCTGGGAAACCGTCCAGGTGGCCCGCCACAAGGAGCGTCCCAAGTTCACCGACTACCTCGACTTGGTATTCGATGAGTTTGTAGAACTCCACGGCGACCGGTTCTTTGGAGACGATCGTGCCCTTCGCACCGGTTTTGCCAAATTGGACGAATACAAGGTCCTCGTCGTCGGCCACGAGAAGGGAAAAACGCTCAAAGAGCGGAACGAGTGCTATTTTGGCTGTGCCCATCCTGAGGGCTACCGCAAGGCGATGGAAAAGATGAATCTGGCCGCGAAATACGGCCTGCCAATCATTGCAATGATCGACACCCCCGGTGCCTATCCGGGCATTGGAGCCGAAGAACGCGGTCAGGCGATGGTGATCGCCCAGAGCATGATGGAAATGTCGCGATTCAAAACTCCGATTATTTGCGTTGTGATCGGCGAAGGAGGCTCCGGCGGGGCACTGGGAATCGGCGTAGGAGATCGCGTCGCGATTTTGCAACACGCTTATTATTCGGTTATCAGCCCCGAGGGTTGTGCCGGAATCTTGTGGAAAAGTCATAACTACGCCGAGCAAGCAGCCCAGGCGTTGCGGATCACTTCCAAGCATCTGAGTGAAATGAAAGTCGTCGACGATGTGATCGAAGAACCCTTAGGTGGAGCCCACCGCGATCATCACCAGATGGCGGGCCGGATGAAGGTTTATCTTTTGAAAACCCTCCGCGAACTTCTGCGAAAGCCAACCGACAATCTGCTTGCCGAGCGCTATGAAAAGTTTCGCCGCATCGGACCGTTTCTAGAGACTCCGCCAGCCGTTGGCGAGCCGGTTGCATAACCTTGGGCGAGCCGGATTTGTCAGCATCCGACACCTTAGGCGAGCCGGATGCGTCAGCTTCCGGTAGGGTAGCAGTAGAGAGAATCCTGACATCAGAGCATCTACCACGAACGTCCGATAATCACTGTTATGTTCGTTTTAGAGGTGTTTTTCCTCGGGAATTGGCATGGGTCAGCTTAAACCGCCACCCTTTTCAATTGTATCAGAAGTCACTTGGCAGCTACTCTAAACTCACACGCTCAGGCCGTGCATTGTCTGCCTTCATGGACCTCGGCAAGGCGAAAACGGCGCCCTCTTGGTTGCAAAAGTAAAGTGTTGAAGACGAGGGTTTTCGGCCATGGCCATCAGCCCAGAGGGCATAAAAATCAGGGTGGACGTTTACGGGACGGCGAACGTAATCGTGGTTTCGTGCGCTGCGGTGAGTAAGTAAAGTCTGCATCTCCCAGTGGTGGCCTAAATCGCGGGAAATCCACTGGACGATCTCGCCCCCCGGGTTGTAGGGTTGAGGTCCCCTTTCAGTCGGGGCAATGATCTGCCAGATTCCAGCTTTGCTCAGCCACAACGACCCCATGTCGTAATTATTGTCGGAATGCATTGCCTCTTGAATATCCCAATCGCTACCAGTCCAACGTGCCGTATTCCAAATTCTCGGGTCGTTCTGGGGTCCCGATTCGTAGCCTGCACTGGTCAGAAACAGGATGATTGGTCTGTCGTTTTCATCATACCGGATGTCTTTCAGATAGACGTTCAATCCTTCGGACTCGTAGTCATTAACAAGTGCGACGTTGGCCGAATCGGTTAGCGGCACCTGCACTCGATCTCCTGCGATCGATTGCCAGGATTTTCCAAAATCGGGGGTTTCAAGGTAATACAGGTTAGTACGCCAATTAAGCCCCTTCCCGTGAGGGTGGTAATTGAACGCCGAGCCTACTTTTTCTCTTCCAATTGCACTGATCTGATAGTGTCCTTCCTCAATCGCTGCCAACCGCTGCAACGGGTTCCAGGTGAATCCATCCGAACTGCTCATGAAACATAGAGTTCTTGCCGCTGGAGATTGGTATTTGGTGAAGAAGCAGGCAAACCCACGCTTCGTATCATGCCAAGCCTGCATGTAGGAGAAGTTCGAAATTTCAACCTCTTCATTTGATTCCTGGCGAGTAGCTTGCACAAGTTCAAATTCTGTGACATCGTAGGGCAGTTTGCTGCGGTGAATGTAAGAAGGGCGACTCGTACCATGGGAAGTTGAAAATACCCAAATGTGACCGGCACCATCGACGGAAAGGACGGGATTGTCGTGGGCGTCATTCGTATGTTTGTCGAGTAGAATAGTTGGCCGGGGAACAGACTTCGTCTCATGATCGAAGTACGAGACCAAGTGCATCAGGTGGCGATTGTCATCCTTCGTCGCACCTCCGTAGCAGAAGAAAGTTTTCTTCGCTTGTTCACAATAGACTGCAAATGGTTGGTGCTTTGCGCAATAGGTTGCCATGCCGCCGCTATATTTGTAAGCATATTCGTCGCCCGACGGTTGGTTCATATACCATATGCCTCGATATCCATCAGCCTTTTGGTTGAGTGTGATATCGGTTTTTGGAACAGGCGACGATTGCAAAGTAGAATCTTGAGCATGGCTTGAAAAAAACCAAGCAAATGAAATCAACGAAAAGATCAAACCTTGCCCGGAATACCTTGCCAAAAGGCTGGCCTGTCGAGCATCTCTAAACTCAAGGGTGATTTGCATGGAGTCAATATAGACTCACTAGCTTCCCCGTTGAAGAGTGTGCCCCAAAGAGAGCGCGCGAACAGACTCTTCGTCCATGGCCAACACGAAAATGCAGAATTAATATTGCCTGCCACCAGCCCCCGCTGCCTGGGAATCCGGAGGCCAATTCGCTGTGGGCTGCGTGGGGGTGGAGACGGGTTGGCCGACTGGGTTGGATCCCGTTGTGGGCGTTGAGCTAGGCCACTCGGGAAATGCCGCCGAAGGCCAATTGGCTTGCCCACTGTGCTCATGATGGTGTTGGCCGCCGGGGTCGAGTTGCTCGTTGATTCGATGCAAATAAGGGCCAATCACATCATGAATCTCCGGCGGGACGACCGCGTCAGTTTTGTCCAGCATTGCGACGATATAGCGGCCAGTCTGAGAGGCAATAATCTGTTCCTTTTGTGGCTGAGGCAGCAGAGATACCGCGAAGAAGGTAATCGCCGTGCAAAGCAGCACACCTTTGGCAAAGCCGAAAATCCCACCCATTTGGCGGTCGAATGTTTCGAGTTTCACCCGATCGATAACTCCCGAAACGATTCGGAATAAACTCCAGATCAAAAAGGAAACCACCATGTAGATCACCAGCATGGCAACAAACTTATTGAGTGGTGGAGGGGCAATTCCCGCGAACTTGGGCGCCAAGTGATCGGCAAAGCGCAAAGCAACGAAGTAACTCAACACCAACGAAGCCAAAGAAGCAATCTGCCAGGCCATGCCTTTCCACATACCAAAAATTGTGGCGGCAACGAGTACGACCAACATCAGGACGTCGTAAATCTGCATGAGATTGATTCTGCATACGGGGTTTTCAATGGATTTCGGGCTGCGGAAGTATATCGAGGGATGATGACGCGGCGAAGGGCAATTAATGAAGCGTATCCGGCTATTCACGTTCTGTCATTTCGAGGTACTCCGAGAAATCTGACCAGATCCCGCCATGGCGAGTCACCCGTGGAGACCCTAGGAGTTACTCGGGATGACATATCTCGTCTGCTAGCAGTGCTAGCAATCGGGTATCTCTGGCAATCAGTTAAGACTTCTCCTATTCTCCCGCTCTCGAATTTCCTCTCCTCGTACTACTTACATATTCTATGGCTGGATTCAAGACACATATCACTACCAGCACGGTGCTGGGCGTCGGCTATGGCGCGGTCGGTGCTTACTATGGGCTGCCCTGGGAGTCTTCCATTATCGCTGGTGGACTGTGCGGAGTTGGCGGGATGTTGCCTGATATCGATAGCGACACGGGAGTCCCATTTCGCGAGTCTATGTGTTTTGCCGCGGCCATCATTCCTGTCCTACTTTCAACAAGGTTGGCCGAGCTAGGACTGAACCACGAACAATACGTGCTGGCGGTGATGAGTTCGTATGTATTCATCCGCTTCGGCGTCGGAAAAATGATTAGGAAATATACGGTCCATCGTGGAATGTTCCACAGTCTTCCGGCTGCAATGACGTTTGCCGGACTGGTTTTCTTATTCTCTGGTTCGGACAATCTCCAGTTGCGTTATTTCAAGGCCGCCGGCTTGTTGCTTGGGGTGATGTCGCACCTGATGCTCGATGAAATCTATTCCGTTGAATGGGCCGGAGGAAGGTGGCGATTCAAGAAATCCTTTGGGACGGCGATGAAACTGTGGGGCCATAGCACATGGGGGAACCTCTCCACCTACGCCAAGCTGATCCTTGTGTACGCAATGATTCTAGGTGAACCGATGGTGATGGAACGCTATGGCACAAACTACTCCATCGCAGTGGACCTTGATAGGTGGCGAGTGCGAACGGAGAGCGAGATGGCCGGGACACCGTATCCAGGAACACTCCCGACCGCAGGAGTTGTACCACCAGGGTACGCCCAGCAAAACCAATATCCTCAAGCCCCCAACGGCGAAACAACTCCACCCGACGATGTTGACCGCACGATCTACGATACGGCGCGGCGATTCTGGCGCAGTATGGGAGGCGCGAAATAGTGAAACAGTTGAGAGATAAGAGTTGATGGTGGAGGGCAATTTCACTCAACCCCCCACTCTCAACCCTCAACCCTTCTCCGTATCGATCCAAATTGTCACGGGTCCATCGTTCACAAGTTCCACTTCCATGTGAGTGCGGAACCGGCCCATGGCAGTTGAGATCCCCTGCTCAATCAATCGAGCGACGAATTTCTCGTACATTGCCTCCGCCATTTCTGGTGGTGCCGCCGAGATGAAACTGGGCCGACGGCCCTTGCGGCAATCGCCGTAGAGGGTGAATTGACTCACCACCAAAACTTGACCCTCGACGTCCGCTAGGGAGCAGTTCATCTTGCCATCGGCATCCTCAAAAATACGCAGACCGACGATCTTGTCGGCCAGCCAGTTGAGTTCGGCGTCGGTATCTGCAGCAGCGACTCCCAAGAGCACGAGTACCCCCCCGCCGATCTTCCCGACGGTTTCGGAATCGACAACGACTCGGGCGCGGGAAACTCGTTGAATACATGCTCTCATAACGTATCTCCAGACGCTAAGTCTTACAGCTCACCGTCGCGCTTGTCGCACAGGGTTTCCGGTGCCATACTTCACCCCATGAATTCCAATGTACTGCTCACCTATTATTGTCTGTTGGTTCTGTTGGTGTCCATCGCCGGTGGGATGATCCCCATCTGGATTCGGCTGACCCATCGCTGGATGGAATGCGCTGTCAGCTTCGTGGCCGGAGTGATGTTGGGGATTGGACTTCTTCACATGCTGCCCCATGCGCTAGAGCAGGCGACAAGCTCTGGATTGCCCCCCGCAGCAGCCAACATGCAGGTCATGCTGTGGCTTTTGGCGGGTCTATTGGCAATGTTTTTCATCGAGCGTTTTTTTTGTTTTCACCACCATGAAGTCGAAGATGGTGAAGTCACCTGCCATCATGGTCCTGAGAGTGGCCATGATCACAGCCACGGTCACAATCTCTCTTGGAGCGGCGCTGCATTGGGACTCACGCTGCACAGCGTGATCGAAGGGATCGCCCTGGCAGCAGGCGTAGCCCACGGACATGAGTCGGTGCGACTAGCGGGATTCGGTACGTTTCTAGTAATAGTCCTGCACAAGCCGTTTGATTCCATGACGATCGCCACGCTTATGGCCCACGGCGGCTGGTCGCTCACCTGGCGACACGTGGTCAACGGGCTATTTGCATTGGCAATCCCACTGGGGATCCTCATATTCCGCTTCGGCATGATGAGCGAAGGGGGCGGAGGCGAAACCTTGTCTCACGCGTTGGCTTTCGCTGCAGGTACGTTCCTTTGTATCGCGCTGAGCGACCTCCTGCCGGAACTGCAATTCCACGACCACGACCGCGGCAAACTCTCGGCAGCGTTGTTATTGGGCCTAGCCCTGGCCTGGGGAATCAGCCAACTCGAGAGCACAACCCATTCGCACCCCCCTGCCCTGCCGACCGAGACTATACAAAATGTCCCAACTGAAATCCTCCAGCCATGACAATCGAAACTAAGCTAGACAGGCTTACTAAACCTGCAATTCTTTTCGCACGAATTGCCCTGGCGGCATCATTTCTCTCAGCAGTAGCCGATCGGTTCGGCCTGTGGGGTGAAGCAGGCTCCGGCGAAGTTGCCTGGGGCAGTTTTCCTGCATTCGTCGAATACACAGGGATGCTGCTTTGGTTTCTTCCGAAGTCGTTGGTAATCGTCTCCGCCTGGATAGCAACGATGCTTGAAGGCCTGTTGGCGATTGGACTGCTCATCGGATACCGGCTGCGACTTGTCGCGCTGGCCAGCTGCCTATTGTTGCTCTCTTTCGCACTATCGATGACATTCAGTACCGGAGCAGAAGGCCCCTTGTCCTACTCTGTTTGGACCGCTGCAGCAGCCGCGTTATTACTTGCTACGCATCCTTCTGTATGAAGAGCATTTGAAGATCCAAAAAATTCACCCAAACACCAACGAAGAATAAATCGTCACTACAACCACTCCCATCAGATTCAATACAAAACCTTCCCTTGCCATCTGACGAACCGTCACGCGCCCCGAACTAAACACCACTGCATTCGGCGCTGTTGCGACTGGGAGCATGAACGCAAAACTGGCGGTCAGCGCGGCGGGGACCATGAGCAACTTTGGATCGATGTCCGTCGCAGTTGCCGTTGCTGCCAGTATTGGCATCATGAGGCTGGCGATGGCAGTGTTGCTTGTCACTTCGGTCATGAAGGTTATCGTCAAGCACAAGAAACCGATTAACAGGGGAACAGGCAACGTCGACAAAGAAGCGAGTTGGTCGCCAATCTCTTGGCTCAATCCGGACTGAATAAATGCTTGAGCGATGACAATGCCACTGCTGAAGAGCAACAAGACACCCCAGGGAATCTTCACCGCTGTTTCCCAATCGAGCAGCTGCTCCCCCTTGCCGTTTGGAATCAAAAACAACGCGACGACTGCGAGCAAGGCAATACTGGCATCGTTGGCCCCGGGCAAGTTCAATAACTCTCGCCAGCCACCAAACGGATCAGAGCGGGTGATCCACAAGAGGGCTGTGGTGGCAAACACGGCGAGAGTACGAATTTCCTCTTTCCGCCACTCGCCGACGGGAGGAAGTTCGATTCTTGTCGTTGATTCGATCCGTCTGGTGAGCCACAGCCAGATCAAGGGGATCATTATCAGCACGATGGGCAGAGTCCAACTCATCCACGTCAGAAAACTTATCTCTTCGCCCACGAGCGATTCGTAATTTTGCATGAAGATCAAATTGGGAGGGGTTCCGATGGGCGTGCCAATGCCTCCCACACTGGCAGCGTAGGCGTATCCCAAGAGCAACGCCAGCGAGAGTCGTTCGTCAGATACTTTTTCAATGACAGCAACCACGATAGGCAACAGCATCAGCGTCGTCGCCGCATTGGAAATCCACATACTCAGGAATGCAGATGCCAACATGAATCCCAGCACCAGCCGTCGGCCATTGGTTCCCCCCAAGATAGAAACCATTCCCAAGGCAATCCGGCGATGTGTTCCGCTGCGTTCCATGGCAGACGACAACATGAAGCCGCCGGTTAATAGTAGGATCATCGGATTACCGTAGGCGGCTCCCACCTCGTCGGCTGTAAGTACACCGACCAACGGGAACATAGCCAATGGAATCAGCGAAGTTGCTGGAATAGGAATCGGTTCAAGAACCCACCATAGGGCAGTGAGCGCGGTAATGCCGGCCGTCCAAGCAGCGGCAGAAGGCAATCCTTGCCAATAAAGCAGGTACCCGAGCAAGACAGCGACAACTGGTCCGAGCCAGAGTGCCCATTGTTTCATCGATTTCCTCCTGAGATGGTTTTTTGCACTAGTCTAGCGTCAGCCGGCGGGCAATTGAACCATCTAGAAGAGGAAAGGACCAATTTCTAATGGCCAATGACCAATTCTTGAATCAGCAAATCACTGACTCACTGGTCATTAAGAATCCTCGTTGGTAAGCTCTTGAGCGTTTTGCTCTGGCGGTGTTTGCTCAGCAGTCGCAACATTGATTGCACCGAGCATCTTCTCCAGCTTGGTGCCAAATAATCCGCCCTTCTTACCCTTTCTGGAATAACTCACACGACAGGCGAGTTTGGGCTTCACCCAGGTTACATCATCCATCTGCACGGGAACGAAGGGTTCGTAGATCTTGTATTCTGAGAGTTGATCTCCCAATGCTTTCAGTTCCCGCACCTTCATTTGGGGAACGACTTGCCCCACATGCTGTAGACGACCGAAGTTCTCCCCAGCGAGCACCAAATAGTAGACGATTCCCGCTTCGTTCGCTCGATAGCCGATGATAACGCAATCGGTTTCAGACCGCTCGGTGGGCTTTTTGGTGATTTTTTTCTTTTTCCCCTCTTCATCGGTCAAGTTTTGAGTGCCTCCCAATTCCTCCACGGCTTCCTCGAGCGACTGATCTTTTCCCTCGCCTTTCTGAGCTTGCTCCGCAATTGCTCCCATCAGGTCTTGATCGACGGGCTTGGCAAATCCCCAATCCCAAAGTCTCTCGTAGGGAATTCCCCCGATCACCAGCACCGACATCAAGACTGCCACCACGCCGCTCACAGCGGTGTGACAGACCCATTGCTTGGCGGGTAATTCATGGATTCGTAGAAGCCAAGGTCGAATTGGCTTGAGAAGGATATCGAGCAAACCAACTTCGCTGTCGTCGCGAATGAGCAATATGAATGCAGCGAAATGACAAACGGCTACTGAAATCCCTCCGATCAAAAGCTGGATGAGCGACCAACGTGTACGTGCGATACTCCCTGCGGAAGTAAGGAAGCGAGCAGCGATGCTCTCAGCGATCACTACTGCGACACACCCTATCATCAACCAAACCCACTCTGGCATATGGAATGACGACGCGTCCTCACTTGCCACCATTGGCTCGACATCGCCGTCGCTGTTCTCTTCCCAGTTCTGGTCAATCTCCACAAACGAGCCGATACTGGCATACCAACCACACTTCCGGCAGACTAGCGAATCATGGGCATCAATCAGAGCACCGCATTTTTCACAAGATGGCAGCGAGGAATCGACGCTTTCTGTTTCCTCTGTATCTACGCTAATAGCAGTCTCTTCTTCGCTGGGCAATTCTTCGTAGCTCATCGAGTGAACCTCTGGTGATTTAGATTGAGCGGACCGACAATCACTTGGCCCAGATCTGGTGGTATTTACACTAGAATAGGTTGCCAGAGGAATGTGCGCAGGGATGGCTTTACACTATGACTCGCTGAGGCAACCGGATTCTACCGGTCCTAGCGGTAGTGCCAGATGATCGCCCCAATGTTCCACATCTTATTCGCATTCAGCGCGAACACGCCTGTTCAATCGCTTTGCTATCTGCGAAGGAGCATGAAGGGTCTTCGAGCCATTCTAGAATTCGCCAATCGATCCAGCGGATATCGGCATCAAGCCCCGGTTGGCCTAAGAACCCAAGGTGTCCACCGTGGGAGGTAACGATCGTTTCGACCGAGGAACTGTGAGGATAATCAAACAGGGGGGCGAACGGCACCACCGGGTCATCTTTGCTAAACAAAATCGTTACCGGCTGCCGAATCGCTTCGAGCTTGGGACCGGGTTGTGTTTTGGTGTAGTACTGCTCAGCCGAATCAAAGCCACCGGTAGGTGCGATCACCATGTCGTCGATGTCACGCAACCGTTTCGGGCGTGATGGAATCGTTTTGGGGGCCGTATCTGGAAACTCTTTCCACCGCCTCAACACTTGGGCCCAAATATTCTTTACGAAGAATTTGTCGTAGGGTCGACCAAGGAGTGTGCGGAAATGGCGTTCGACGGAAAAGAGATCGATCGGAGGGCAAATCATCAGGGCCCGTTCGAAATTTCCGACCCGCATCTCACCTGCCTCGGCGAGCATGTTCAACGCGAGTGTGCCACCCATTGAAAACGCAATAAGAGTCGTCGGCGAATCGGTGTACAACTCGGCGATATAGTTTAACGCCGATGCGACATCTTCAGAGCGACCGCAATGGTTCGGTTTACGCGCGATCCCCTCCCCTGCTCCGCAACCTCGCATATCGAGGCGGAAAACCCGGTACCCTCGGGGAGTGAGTCTTTCGACCAGCCGACACATGTAGGAGCTATCGTAGCCTCCGGAGAGCCCATGCAACAACAAGATACTGGGCGCCTCTTCCGCGTCGCCGAAAGGGGCATCTTCATGCAATGCGAGTTGGTCGCCATCCTCTAGGGTCACATGATGTACCTGGGCAGCATAGGGAGCGGCGCGCTGGGGCCAGCGCAACCCAAACACGGTTTGCATGTGGGCATTAGCCAGCAACGGATGCGGGCGGAATTTCCAAGTTTCGATGACACGACTCATGAGAAATAAAGTAATTCCAAGGTGGCTTTCTGGGAACCGCAATGTATCAAAAAAGCTGCGATTGGTCAGTAAAGTTTTGCTAAGCGGACTATCTTATCACCTAGGTCCAGTCTAATTGCTACATCACGAGTTTCTTGCCAATCTTCAGTAATCCTTGGAAAGTAGCTTTTCATCGAGTTCGATAGCATTCTCACCCGAATTCCTTTCCTAGAGGCAGTTATTCGACCCAGCACTCCGGAAGCACTCCAGATGAAACTTTCCCCCTCCGCGGCTCGGGTAGCCTTTATGATCCAGCTGCAAACCCGCGGGTCGGCTACCGACGTGGCCCGCATCCAGCATGTGGTTCATCTGTTCCGTGGCCATCGGCTCCCCTGTACTTGGAGCGTCGCGGGCTGTTGTAGTCTGGAGTCAATTGAGCAAATGGGGATTCAACATTCGACGGATAGTGTGGCACTCACCATTGGCACCGACAATGTTGTTCCACAGCAGTTTCGCGAAACACTGCGGAAACGACTCGCAGCGATGCGATCCTGCGGCGATGTGAATATCCAGCTGGTCGCTGGCGATCCGGCTGCATTGCGCCCCCATTCTGCCATCCTCGCCGAGCAGGGAATACTGGCTGTGTTATCGAACTCAGACGAGCGAGCTTGTCCGAGCAGTCACACCCCCCTGCCCTGTGGGCTCTGGCAAATGAATTTCGGCGCACAGATCCCTCGGCGGTCCTGGTTGGCTTCACTCCTCTCAGGGAATCAAGCCGTGTTGCGACAGATCTCCAAAATGTCTGCTATGGATCAGCCCCTCTTGGTATCAATCGATGCTTCTGCCGTGGCACATACGAGTGCACGTAGTTTGCAACAGCTTGACAAGCTCCTGCAATCAATTTCACTCTCGGCGAGCCGACAGGAAGTGAACATAGTGACCATCGGTGAGATTGTCGCCGGCTTGACCGCCAGTCGAGTCTCGCGCCCGCAGCAGTCGATCCTCCGCGCAGCTTGAGTGGTGTCTGGGGCCAACAGTATTGCGACCTTGACCACCAACCGGTGTTTCTCGGGAATGCGACATGAGTTTCCTGCTCAGACGCACATAGTGTTTTCTAGTCGATTCGTGCTATAATTGCCCTCTCGTCTGCGATTACTATTTTCACGAGGTGGCCCTAGTGGATGCACTTCACGATACGCGGCTGATCATACGCTTCCACTTCCTGGCGAAGGTGGCAAGCCTGGCCGTCATTGGCGTTAGCTGTGTGGTGCTCTTGGGCTGGGTGCTGAACGTAGAGATTCTCAAGACGGTTTTCCCCGGATTGGTCGCTATGAATCCGGGAGGAACGGCGGTCGCTTTCTTGATGTGCGGTGCTTCGCTTTGGCTTCTGAATGGTGATGACCGGAATCGGCGACAGCTCGGGCGTGTGCTTGCCATGGGAGTCGTATTACTCGCAGTCATACGACTCGGGGGTTATTGGCTCGACTGGGATAATGGTCCTGATCGTTGGCTCTTTCGCCAAGGTCTCGAAGCCTATGACACTCCTAATCGAATGGCTCCAAATACTGCTGCGTGTTTTCTGTTGTGCGGGCTGGCACTATTGTTGATTGATGTAAGACTTCGCCGAAAATTTTGTCCGGCGGAATTTCTGGCTCTGACAGCAGCTCTAATAGCCTTCCTAGCCATCATTGGCTACTCCTACAGTACGATGAGCCTGATCGGCATCGAATCTTTTATTCCGATGGCGCTCAATACGGCTGTGGCGTTTGCACTGTTGAGCTTAGGAATACTCTGTGCAAGGCCCACAGAAGGACTGATGACAATTGTCAGCAGTCCAGGGGCTGGCGGAGTCATGGCGCGAAAGCTCTTGCCCGCAGCCGTTCTCATTCCTGCAGGCTTGGGCTGGTTGAGGTGGTATGCACAGCAACAAGGGCACTTCGACCAAGTGATGGGGCTGTCGCTGTTCGTACTCTCAAACATAATCATCTTTAGTTTTCTCATCTGGTGGATTTCTTTCTCACTCAATCGAACGGAAGATGAGCGAAACCGGGCTGAACGTGAAACGAAACGAAATGTCGGACGAACGCGTCGAATTATAGATACGGCCCATGACGCCTTTGTAGCGATGGACGCTACGGGTCGGATCATTGATTGGAATCCCCAAGCGGAAGTTGAGTTTGGTTGGTCAAGAGATGAAGTGCTGGGGAGACTTGTCGCAGATGTGCTTGTCCCGGAAGAACTACGCTCAAAGCATACCCAGGGGTTGGAGCACTTCCTGGCGACGCAAGAAGGTCCTGTATTGAATCAGCGGATCGAACTTCCGGCTCTACGGCGTAGTGGAGAGAGGTTCCCCGTCGAAGTGACGATCACATCGATATCTGAGGAAGACAGCTATCTCTTTGTGGCATTCTTGCACGACATTACTGACCGCAGGCGAAGGGAAACCGAGTTGAAAGCGTCTCAGCAGGAAGCCGAGGCGGCCAACCAATCCAAGAGCGAATTCCTCGCCAACATGAGTCACGAAATTCGCACGCCGATGAATGGCATCATCGGCATGACCGAACTGCTATTGAATACGCAGCTCACTGCCGAACAACGTGAATATCAAGAAATGGTGCAGAGCTCTGCCGATGCACTACTAACGCTGCTCAACGATATTCTCGATTTCTCGAAGATCGAAGCAGGTCGACTGGAATTGGAAATGATTCCTTTCGGCTTACGCGATACCTTGGGAGCAACGGCCCATGCTCTGGCTGCCCGAGCAGCAACCAAAGGAATCGAATTGGCAGTTCGCATCGTCCCCGAAGTTCCCGACAATCTCGAAGGGGATCCGGGTCGACTCCGCCAGGTGATCGTGAACCTGATAGGCAATGCCATCAAGTTCACTGAGAAAGGTGAGGTTGTTCTTACCGTGACTCCCAAGGACGTGACTGACGAACGTGCAAGACTGCATTTTGCGGTGCAGGACACGGGCATAGGCATCGCCGCTGAACAACGGGTCAAAATCTTCGATGCATTTACCCAGGCCGATGCCACAACCACTCGCCAATACGGCGGAACTGGCTTGGGGCTAGCCATCTCTTCGCAGCTCGTAAAACTGATGGGAGGACGAATCTGGGTCGAAAGCAAAATTGGTAAAGGGAGCAACTTTCAGTTCACGGCTGAGTTTGCACTTCGGGAGAAACCACTTGAAGAGGATCCTGCCGAAATTGAAACGCTTTATGAACTTCCTGTGCTTGTAGTGGACGACAATCGCACCAATCGCATCATTTGCCATGAGATACTGACCAACTGGGGCATGAATCCGACATCAGTCGAGAGTGGTGCAAGGGCTCTCGAAGAACTCGACCGCGCCTATCAGGCTGGCAATCCATATCGACTTGCCCTGCTCGATGTAATGATGCCACAAATGGATGGTTTTGAATTGGTACGTCAAGTTCGTCAGAAGAAAGAGCTCGATTGTCTGACCATTTTAATGCTCTCGTCGGCCCATCGCCCTGAAGATTCTGCCAACGCCAAGACTCTCAATGTAGCGCGCTGCCTGAACAAACCGATCACGCAATCCAACCTGCTTGACGGCATTACCTCAGCGTTAGGGACAGCCCGTGCCGATAGTGAACCCCACGACGCGTTATTCACGGATCGGCCTGAGACGTTTATTCCCCGACGAATCCTTTTGGCCGAAGATGGAGTGGTCAATCGCAAGGTAGCCGTCGGCTTGCTCGAAAAGCGAGGCCACTTGGTCACTGCGGTCGAGAATGGCAAGGAAGCTGTGCAGGCCTGGAGCGGCGCACCATTCGATGCCATCCTGATGGACGTTCAAATGCCCGAGATGGATGGATTTGAAGCGACTGCGGCCATACGTGAAATGGAGAATGAACAGAGAAGCCATATCCCGATCATTGCGATCACAGCCCACGCAATGAAAGGAGACCGCGAACGGTGTCTGGAAGCAGGCATGGACAACTATGTTTCTAAACCGTTTCGACCAGTGGAACTGTTCGCAGCGATCGAAGAATTGGATTCTCGTCCTTCAGAAAGTGTAGTTAGATTACCTGTCGAAACTAGTGAGAAAGACAATTCTTCGACGGACCTACTCCCAGCTTTCAATCGCGCAGAAGCACTTGTGAATGTAGGGGGGAGTGATGAGTTTCTCAGAGAAATGGTACAACTCTTTCTGACGGAATGCCCTAAACAGTTGGCGGAGATTGAGAAGACCCACAGTGAGGGAGATCAGCAGGCACTCGCCCGTGCCGCTCACACCTTCAAAGGTTCGGTAAGCATGTTCGCCGCCGAAGCGGCCACCGCGGCCGCCAAACAAATCGAAGAAATGAGTCGGTCTGGAGACTTGGGCGAATACGATCAGGCTTGGTTCGAATTGCAACAACGAGCAGATGAGCTTGTCGCTGCGCTGAAACAGGAGCTCAAGTGACGATATTCCAATTGCTTGGGTTGGTAGGAGAACTCCGATGAAGGTACTCATCGCCGAAGACAATCCACTCTGGCGTGGCATGCTCACCCAAAATGTCCAATCCTGGGGACACGATCCCGTGATTGCCGAAGACGGCACACAGGCATGGGAAATTCTCCAAAAAGAAGACGCACCTCGCCTCGTGATCCTCGATTGGCAAATGCCAGGAATGGATGGTATCGAGGTATGTCGCTTGGTGAAACGTAATCCTAACCATCCGTTTACCTACGTAGTAATGCTCACAAGCCGTGATGCTCAGGAGGATATGGTGGCTGGCCTGGATGCCGGGGCCGATGATTATCTCACCAAACCGATCGATCCCGCAGTTTTGAAGAGCCGGATGGCGGCCGCCGAACGGATCGTCAAGCTGGTGCCCCCCAAGGAATGGACGGTTCCCCAGGTCGAAGGCTACGACGTCAAACAGATGCTAGGAAAAGGGGTCTTTGCCACTGTTTGGGAAGCGGAGCGACAACAGTCAAGTGAAACCGTGGCACTCAAAATTATTCGCGTTGATCTGGCAACCGACGACGTCTTCGGCCGTTTCGCCCGTGAGATCGAATTGATGGAGAAGCTAGACCATCCCAATATCGCCAAGATTTACGACAGCCATATCGACAAGACTCTCGGTTACTATGCGATGGAATTGGTGCAAGGTGGCACACTGGAAAAGTACGTTCAAGAGAAGAAGCCGAAGGGAGCCGTTTTGATCTACATGATCGCCAAAGTATGCGATGCGCTCGATCATGCCCATAAACAGGGAGTTATCCATCGTGATCTGAAACCCTCGAACATCATGATGACCCTTGAGGACGAACCGAAGCTGGTTGATTTTGGCCTTGCTCGCTCAATGTTCATGGCCAATGCCGAAGATTCCGCCGTGCAATCCATGGACGGTAGTGTGATCGGCACTCCCATGTTCATGTCCCCCGAACAGGCTCGCGGTGAGAACGACAAACTCGATGGCCGTGCCGATATCTATGCGGTGGGCATTATTTTGTATGTCATGCTCCTGCGTAAACATCCCCATAAGATCAACCATCAAGATCGTTGGGAAACGATCCACCAGATTGCTTCAGGGCAAGTGCGCCGACCGAGTGAAGTACGTCCGAACTTTGACAAGCGGCTCGAAGATATCATTATGAAGGCACTGGCCAACCAACCTGCCTTCCGTTATCAGACCGCGGGTGAGTTTGCCAAAGCGTTACGGCATTTCCTCAAGCAACTCGTGAAGGACAAGAAATCGTAGAGCCGTTTCTCCGAGACGGACATTGCGACTACTTCACAAGAAATTCGAGTCACAGAGAGACTCGACTATCACGCTATTTCTGCTCTCGAAAGGTCGAAAAGCTGAGATATCCCAGAATGGCAGAGGCCAGAATCGCGCCGATGTGCATCGCCTTTCCTTCCGCTCCGAAAGGAATGCCTGCCACGAAGTCAACCGTGAACAGGAGAAACACCAAGGCCGCGACGACCATGCCGGCGATCGTCATGCCTTTGGCCATATGCTTCTTTGCCTTCTCTTGAGTGGGGAATAATAGCGATTGTCGTGGAGCGAATCTGTTGGAACCTTCTAGTATAATTCCTAGCCGTCACTTGTCATGGCGTCCCTTGCGCAAAACACCAGAAAACCGCCACTTTCGTTAGATTCCAGGGAGTATTTAAACTGGCTGTATGGAATTCGCCGGGTATGAGAGGGCTAGGAAATGGAGGTTGTTTCTTCGAGATGCTTATTCGTTTTCTCGCCGTCGCCAGGAGTCATTGGCTCGTCCAAGCCTCTTTCTCGGCGAATCTTGGCCACTTGGGCGACAATTTCTTGGATGACTCCCTGGTTGGCGTAAATGTTTAGCCAGACCTGGTAGTACGCCCAGCAAATGACTGCCATTCCCACCAGCGCTCCCGCAAGATGCACGTCGGCCATGTCAGCCGTATTCTCTCGGCCTGTTCCAGGATCCGAGGCAGCCCCCAAGGCCCCCACACCAACGACGGTCAGCATCCCTACCACGCACCAGGGGAAAGTCTTCCGCTTGAGCTGGGTACTACGTTGCAGCGGATCTGTATCGAGGCGATAGGTCTCGGTTACTTCCTTGCACCAGCGACTTGTGCCAACAAAATAAGTTACTGCAATACTCAACACAAACACCACAGCCAAAGCCGCAGAAGTCCCTGTGAGCATATGGACTCCCCGCCAATTGAGTGTGTCTTGATCCGGGTGGTCGTAGAGGTCGCCAATCGTAAGCCCAAGCACAATCGATGCCAGATACAGACCTAGCGAAAGCGATGCGAGAGTCGGAAAAATGCGAGTCATTTAGAGGTGTTGGCTATTAGATGTTAGTGGCGAGCCAGATGCGTCAGCTTCCGGCATATTCTATCCCGCCAAGGAAGTCTCCAGCCGAGGCCACTGGAAATATGATATTAGTCTAGAATACCACCTGCAGATCTGGCAGGGGGCAGCCGTGGAAAATTCGCAGCTGTGCCGCAATAAGGCACTCGGCCTGTGCTAGAAAAGGTCTACTTCGTAGCAATCGTGTACGAAAGTCCCATTCCACGACAGAGCAGATGAGATTTGTCGACTGGTAACCGATCAAGCAATGGCTCAACAATCTGCTTGAAGTATCGCAAACCGTTACCAGCGAGATAAATCCGGCTGCGACTGACCATCAGTGGAGTAGCAATTCTCTTAAAGCCAGCTTTCTTGAGCAGCTCTACTACCTCGGCGAGCCGATACTCTTTGAGATGCAAGCCGCGAGCCTCGGTTCGCAACGGACAAAAGAGCCTGGTGACGTCCGAAGGCCGCAGCAACCAATTCGGTGTAATGGTCACAAGCGACCCACCTGGCAAGAGTAGGCTATGGATGTGCTCCAGGTAAGCAGAGATTTCATCTGGACAGATGTGTTCAAACACATCGTTCCAATAGACAAGACTAGGCTTGTCAATAAACGAGGCGGGATCAACCGATCTCAAGTCGCCCAAAAGCAACTCGTCGGAATGTACGGCCCCCAACGTAGCGATAGCCTGCTCTCGCATTGTGGCAGATATCTCCACTCCACCCGCGGGAAAACCATGCTCTCCAATCGTCTTGAGCAATGTTCCAGTACCGTATCCAATTTCGAACAATCGGGGTCGACCGATTCCACGGTCGACTTGTCGATAGAGTAAGTCGAGTACCAACCGGCCGTATCGCTTGTCGAAGCCCATGACGAAGGGTTCTTCATCTGACTGCTGAGCTGCGAGTATCGTGCAAACCGTATCGTAGGCCTGGCCAATCACCAGTGCCCGGTCCCGACTGTGAGGGGGAAACAATTGCATCGCGCGGGCGAATTGTTGTTCTTGCTCCCATTGCAAATCGCGCAGTTGATCCGGACTAAGCCCGGTGAGCGATACCCAATTGCCGTCGGCCAGCATGATCTTGGGTAAGGGCTTTTCGGCAGCATCAGAAACAGTTTTTTCGACGGTGAGCATCAGACGAGACCTGCGAGTACATTTGTGGGCACTACAAGTCTAGGTCATTTCGACGGCATCTTGCTGCCGATTCAGCAAGTTGCGGTTATGATGCTTAGAGGGAATACAGGCCGTCACGCTCCATAGAAAAGGGGCTGCCCGTAGGCAGCCCCTCGAGTATTGCCTCTTCAGACTCTAGCGACAGCGACCGGTGGCTATCATACCCAAGAGCCCCACACCTCCTAAAAGTAGAAGCGACGCCGGCTCGGGAACAACTTCAAAGGATATCCGGAACACGGGCGTATCTGCCGAGAGTTGACTGTCGAAAACGTATCCGGGTGCAGTAGTTAGGCCGTTGAAAACGGTCCCCAAAGTTTCAAAAGAAAAATCAACAGTGCCGTTCTGATCGACCCGCTGGTCGTTGTTTCCGATTTGAAGAAACGCGGCATTTTCAGCAATGTCGAGTTCGGATCCTGCGTCCCAGATTTGCCGCGCGGCCTGATTGATAGTGTTAATCTGTAGATTGCCGTTGCCGTCGAACAGTTGGTACGCTGTCGGAGAGTCATTGCCGATGAAAAAATCATTGCTAGGCACAACCATGGATGCAAACGTAAAGTACGGATTCACATCAGTATCAATCGTGAATGTTTCGGAAGAGCTTGCACCCGGCAGAAACGGGCCCCCTGGGGCGATTGATCCAAGTGTTGCGTTAGGATCTGCCGCGGCGAAAGCAGGAAACCAATTTGATCCCGATCCCCCTTCTGCGACGGTTACAATCGGAGCGTCAGCAATACTAGGAAATCCTAAAAGAAAGGCCGGCGAGCCGCTGTCAAAGCTATCGAATGTGCCATTATGAAATCCGATGCGCAAAGGGGCAAAGCTTACGCTGTTAGTGGGAGCCAGATTTTCCGCAGTAACTCTTAGCTGCACGATTTCTGCTACTGCTGGACTAACTATGCGCATCAAGAGCATGCATGTGAAGGCTAACCTGGAAAATGAAAATAACTTCGTACTGACAAATCTTGGAATCATAGTTCTCTCCTCCGGGAAAGGCGCGAAACTCAAGTCCTCCGAGAAACAATCCAAAAAGACTCAAATAAGTTCGTGCTTGAAAAAACAAAAAACAGTACCAAGAGCAACTTCAATGGCGCCTCTGAATATGCTTCTAGGACAGAAAAAGCAGAACAAATCTTTGCCGCTCTTTCCTGAAAACGAGCAGCATTGTACTTGTGCTAGTCTGTTGCAGTCTTTGTCGCCTAGTGGAGGAATCTATTACAAGAAATCTGTATAAAGAATGAATTCTCTATTGTTTACTAGCCTCTTCGCGAAGCAGTGCTTTGATTCTAGATGCACATTGCGTGGAAAGTCGGGTACTCCTCGAGAATCCCAAGTCGAGAAGTTCCGTTGGAGCGCTGGCTACCAGTTGTTTTAGAAATCTCATCTGATCGCGAAACTGACGGCAAGTGCCGCAGACAAGCAAATGTGCCCATAAGCCAAACCGGTGCCAACGGGAAAGCTCTAGTTCATCTACATTCGCTAAGAGAACACTTGCTTCGCGACAATTCATATTCGCGACTGCGAATGTCTGTTTGATCTTTTCAATCATTCAGTACGTCACTCCTGAAACCATTTTTCTTCGAGACACTGCCTGAGCGAAATTCGGGCACGATGGAGTCGAACGGCAACGTTGGAGACGCTGATTGCGAGTTGGGCACCAATTTCTTTCACAGCCGTTGAATTCAATTCTCTCAATCGATAGACGTAACTCAAATGGGCTGGCATTTCCGCCAGACAGTCGGCGAAAACGGACCAGAATTCACGATCCTCTGCCACCTGGTCGGGTGCAGCGTTCCAAGGGGTCAACTGACGCGACCATTTCCCAGATTTTGTAAACAACTCTCCCGGAAGCTCATCCGAGTCTTCGTTGGAATGCAACTCACGACCCGCCGCGCGAAAGTGATCGGCGATTTTGTTCCGCAGAATCGCAATTAACCAAGTCGAAAACTTGCTTCGCTGCTCAAATTCCTGCCGCCGCTTCCAGGCAGCCAGGAAAGTTTCTTGAACCATGTCTTCAGCCAGATCCTGCTTTCGCAGTCGAGCCACAGCATAGCTCATCAACAGATCGCCATAGAGGTCGACCCATTCGGTGGGGTCCACACTGGTAGGACACGATTTTTCCTGCTCAACCGCCACCGTTTGCCTCGTTTCTTCCACTGCTGAAAGTTCCCCTGCTATGGAGTTGGTAGGCCAAAGAGTCGTTTTCTTACATGCACGATTCGAGAATTGCTCATATTACACGAATCCGGCTTCCGAACCTCCATTCTATCGCAACGGTCCTTTGGGCAAGTTTTCTCCCTCAGATACCCCTGATTTCAGCTGATTCTCCCGCTACAATTAGTGGCCTGACAACCTGTTTCCTTCCCCCTACAGCCGAGAAATTGCCGTGCCCGCTCCAGTCGACACTGCCCTTAATAAATATAGTCGCCACATCACTCAGCCCAAATCCCAGGGTGCCTCGCAGGCCATGCTCTATGGCACCGGGATGACCGACGACGATATGCAAAAACCGCAAGTCGGCATCGCAAGCATGTGGTACGAGGGAAATACCTGCAACATGCACCTTTCTGACCTGGCTGCCAAGGTGAAAGAAGGAGTGCAGGCGGCGGGACTCGTAGGGATGCGATTCAACACCATCGGTGTGTCAGATGGCATCTCGATGGGTACTTCAGGCATGAGCTATTCCCTTCAATCGCGGGACTTGATCGCCGACTCCATCGAGACGGTCATGGAGGCACAATGGTACGATGCGTGTATCGCGCTGCCTGGTTGCGATAAAAACATGCCTGGCTGCATCATGGCAATGGGACGCTTGAATCGACCCAGCATCATGGTTTATGGAGGCACGATCAAGCCTGGCTTCACTCACTTTGGCGGGGACGATCAGAAGCGTGATATTGTCAGCGCGTTTCAATGTTATGGCGAATTTCTCGCCGGTAAGATCACTGAGGACGAAAGAAAACAGATCGTGCGGACTAGTTGTCCCGGTGCAGGTGCTTGTGGCGGCATGTACACCGCTAACACGATGGCCTCGGCAATTGAGGCCCTGGGGATGTCGCTTCCTTATAGTTCCTCGATTCCCGCCGAGGACCCCGACAAACTCGATGAATGTCTGCGCGCGGGAGAAGCAATTCGCACTTGCCTGGAGCGCGACATCAAGCCCCGAGACATCATGACCCGCGCAGCCTTCGAAAATGCAATGGTCCTGTTGATGGCGGTCGGCGGCTCGACCAACGCCGTATTGCACTTGTTGGCGATGGCCCGCAGCGTGGGAGTCGAACTCACGATCGATGACTTCCAGTCGGTCAGTGATCGCATTCCCCTGCTGGCCGATCTTAAACCGAGTGGCCGCTTCGTGCAGGAGGAACTCCACGCCGTCGGAGGGACCCCCGCCGTCATGAAATTGCTACTAGACGAAGGTCTCATTGATGGTTCTTGCCTGACCGTCACCGGCAAAACGTTGGCTGAGAACCTTGCCAATTTGCCTGGGCTCAAGGAAGGCCAAGAAGTTGTGCGACCGCTCACGGATCCCATCAAAGCGACAGGACATATCCGCATCATGCGGGGCAACTTCTGTCCTGAGGGTGCCGTGGCCAAGATCACCGGCAAGGAAGGCCTACAGTTCACCGGCCCCGCCAAGGTGTTCGACTCCGAAGAGGACATGCTCGCTGCATTGGAGCAGAAACAGATCGAAAAGGGAGACGTCGTCATTATCCGATACGAAGGCCCTCAAGGCGGCCCCGGAATGCCAGAGATGCTCACTCCTACGAGTGCCATCATGGGCGCCGGCCTGGGAAGCGATGTCGCATTAATGACCGATGGCCGTTTCAGCGGGGGTTCCCACGGTTTCATCGTCGGCCATGTCACTCCCGAGGCCCAAGTCGGCGGCCCTATCGCCCTGGTGCAAAACGGCGACAAGATCATCATCGACGCCGAGCAAAACACCATCGACGTGGATCTCACCGAGGACGAATGGAAGAGCCGCCGCGCCGCTTGGCAAGCCCCAGCGTATAAAGCCACCCGTGGTACGCTCTACAAATACATCAAGAACGTAAAAAGCGCTAGCGTTGGGTGTGTGACAGATGAGTGAAGTCTAGCCATGGCGCAGGCTTCCAACCTGTTATTGTGATGTAATTTGGCAGGCAAGATGCCTGCTCCACGTGCTAGCACTGCCCGCGTTGCGCTATTCAAGTGTCTTGACACTACCTTATCGAAGTTCCTATAACTCTGCCGCTCTATAGCGGGCACAGGTTCTCTTCTTCTCTATCAAGTGTGGCGACAAATGTCCCGATTCTTGCGCATCATTTGCCTACTGCTAGTCTCACAGGCAACCTTCGCAACGAACACACGCGCACAGAATCAATCTGCGCAGCCGGTACTTCCCTATGGTAGTACGCCAGTGATGCAAGTTGCTCCGGACGGAGTGGTCCATCTTGACGGTCCCTATGCGAATTACTCGAACCCACAGTATACAACTCCAGCCCAAGCAGCCATCGGCCAACCGGTCGTGCCCCAACCTGTCTTAGGGACAGGGCAAGCGGGAGCTACAGCCGATACCTCGTTTTCTAACTACTTGTATAATGCTCCGATTCCACCTCAGTTTGATCATCGAACTGGTTTCTATGGTGATTTTCTGTTTCTCAGACCTCGTAATGCGGAAGTGGCCTATGCCTTGCCGATCGACGGTCCCGTCTTGCCCGTTCTCGGCAATGAAGTACCTATAGGTTCGACGGCCGTGGTCGACTTTGGTTATGAACCCGGGTTCCGTGCAGGAGGCACCTGGTGCTTGAGCGCAGAGAGCAGCCTCGCTGTCCAGTATTCTCAATTCAGCAGCAACGCTTCTGACTCCGCTTCGATCAACCCGGCGGACGGCGTGTTGCGTTCGTTGGTCACTCACCCACTTGGTGCCAATGCGGCCACCGATGCCTTGAGTGCGAATGCTTCTTCATCTATTGACTACCAATTGATTGATGGAGACTATCGGGGTCAAATTGTAGGACGCGAATCGTGCGAAACCATGTGTGCTAGCGCCCTGAACTTCATCCTCGGCGGTCGCTATGCCACGATGGATCAAGATTTTGGTGCCAATTTCGTTGCCGCCGGTACGACGTCGGTCAACACCAATATCAACTTCAATGGAGGTGGTATCCGCTTCGGACTGGAAGGGGAACAACACAGAACCTCCCGAGGACTCTTCGTCTATGGACGTGGCGTCACCAATATCTTGGTTGGCGAGTTCGACGCGAGCTATCGACAATCGAATACCTTCGCCGGGAATCAAGCCTTTACGGATTGGTCGGCAGGCAGAGTTGTGCCTGTAGTTGATTTGGAAGCAGGGATCGGTTGGGTCGGCCCGATGCGACGGTTTAAGGTGTCAGCTGGGTACATGGTCAGTGCCTGGTTCAACGTCGTGACTACGGACGAATTCATCCAGGCCGTCCAGCAGAGCAACTTCGTCGATCCGAGCGGAACACTCACGTTCGATGGTCTCACAGCCCGAGTTGCTTGGGAATTTTAGTATGCAAATCGTAGCTGGATTTGCTTTCCTGAGACTCTGTCGTCTCCCAGGGGGAATTTCGCATCCCCATATTCCTCGTCAAAATGCTTGCTATTGGCTCCATACCCTCTTAGGATGATGGCTATTGTCTTGCCCCAAGGGAATCGTATTCCTGCACGGGCATAGAGACTTATTCATCGCTTGATAGACTTCTAAGAGTGGGGACGTGTGGGATGCTGCGCTGGAAATCTCTGTTGACTGGTCGATTGACCAAGGGCATCCGTCGCAAGCAGCCCTCAGATTCTCTCAAGCCGCGTCGGCTAGCCACTGAGATGCTCGAAGATCGGCGGATGCTGGCGGCGGTCTCGGTATCAAATGTCTCCGAAGTGGTTGACGGTACCGTCACCTCAATCGGCGCATTGATTTCGAACCCAGGTACGGATGGCACGATTTCTCTCCGCGAAGCGATTCTCGCGGCTAATGCCACAACTGGTGCGGATGAAATCACATACGACCCTATCGTTTTCGCTTCGGCGCAAACGATCCTAGTCAGCAGTCAGTTGCCCACGATCAGCGATGCGTTGACCATCACTGGTCCCACTGCGGGGGGAGTCACTCTGGATGCCGACGGGGGCAATTACCGCATATTTCTGATTGACGACGCAGACGCAAACAATCAGATCGATGTCGAGCTGAGGAATCTCACTCTGACAGGCGCCAATTTGGTCAGCTTATCTGAAGTCGGCGGAGCGATTTTCAATCGCGAGAATCTGACCATTGAGAGCAGCACCATCAGCGGTAATTCCTCCAGTTTTGGCGGAGGCATCCATAATTATTCTGGGAACCTCACAATCATCAACAGCACGTTGTCAGGGAATTCGGCCGCGTTTGGCGGAGCGATCTTCGACACAGGCTCTTTATCAGTTGAATACAGCACCATCACCAACAATTCCGCAACCGACGGTGGCGGTGGAATCGATCACGAGGTCAGTGACTCATTCACCATTTCTCACAGTATTGTGGCAGGCAACACCAGTCCAATGGGAACCGACGTCATAGACGTATCGGGATCTGTTAGTGGTTCATTCAACCTGATCGGCGACGGCACAGGTCTCACGGGCATCACCAATGGCATCAACGGCAATATGGTCGGCACCGACACCAATCCAATTGACCCACTTCTTGAACCCTTAGCCGACAATGGCGGACCGACGCTCACACGCGCCTTACAGCCAACGAGCCCGGCAATCGACATGGGCGATCTGGCAATCACCACTCCCCCAGATTTCGATCAACGGGGCACGGGGTTTGATCGCGTAGTCAACGGTCGCATTGATATCGGTGCGTTCGAAGTGCAGATTGATCCGTCGCTCTTCATTGTGACCACGCTCGACGACGAACAGATCGATAATGGATTGGTTAGCTTGCGCGAGGCGATCGCGAATGCGAATAATTCTGCTGGTGCCCAGGAAATCACGTTTGATCCGTCGCTTCTCAATGGTAGCCTGTCCACGCTTGACCTGGACATGGGTGAATTGACAATCACCGAGGCCCTTACAATTACCGGACCCGGTGCTAACCTGCTTTCCATCGATGCCGATCAAGGTTCGCGTATATTCAACATTGATGGCGGGATCGCCAGTGATTTCGACGTAACATTTGCTGGGCTTACTCTCACTGGAGGTAAGACAACCGCTGCGAACGCTGACCGTTCGGATACAACTAACAATGGGGGGGCGATACGTTCGATTACTACTGGTGATCTGACGATCAATGATTCTAGTCTCAGTAACAACAGCGTAACGGGTACCTATTCCGGAGGGGGCGCGATCTTTGCCCTCTTTAATATTGCACTCAACAACACAACCGTGAGTAACAATTACACCGGAGGGATACACGGCAACGGGGGTGGATTTTCCGCCTTCAACGTGACTTTGACCAACTCGACGGTCAGTGGCAACCACACCAAGGGAGCATATGCCTATGGGGGCGGGATCCACTCCTATGATAGCGTCACGCTAACCAATTCGACTGTCAGTGGTAACTACACCAATGGTGAATTTGCCACGGGCGGTGGGGTCTATTCCAACAATGATACCACGTTGACCAATTCAACGGTCCGTGACAATCACACCAAGGGAGCCGATGCGTATGGAGGAGGAATCCTGGCCTTTGAAAGGGTAATCCTGACGAACTCAACGGTCAGTGGCAATTACACCCTGGGAGATAGAGCCTATGGCGGTGGGTTCGTCGCCTACGGCCAGGTGACCTTGAATAATTCGACAATCAGTGGCAATTACACCACCGGCACTGATGCCGACGGGGGAGCGATCTGGGCAGTTGAGAATATTACTCTGAGCAACTCGACAGTTAGTGGCAACAGCACCCGGGGAACAGGGGCCAATGGTGGAGGGATTTGGGCAGAAATCGGAACCACGCTGAACAATTCCATCTTGGCTGGCAATTCTTCTACAGGTGTTGAGGCAGATTTGCAATCTGACAGTGGCGATGTCACAGCCAACTTCAGTCTGATCGGAACCGGGATTAGCCCCAGTTCTGGTGGCAACAATGTGGTTGTGGATGATCCACTACTTGAATCCCTCGCCGACAATGGAGGTCCAACATTCACACGTGCTCTGCAGCCAACGAGCCCCGCGATCGACGCGGGCGATCCGACCTTTACCACGCCACCCCAGTTCGACCAGCGCGGCACGGGTTTCCCACGGGTGCTCGATGGCAATGGGGACTCGATAACCAGAATCGATATCGGCGCGTATGAGTTTCCCGCAGCTCCACCAACGCCGAAAACCGTCTCTCTCGATAGCTCTCTGAATCTCGTTATCACCGACCTTCTCGCTGGAGGCGCAAACGACCAGATCGACTTGTCGGTCGTCGGATCCAATCTTGTGATCGCAAATCCCAGCCAACCGATGACCACCGATATTTCCGGTGCGTCGAACAACGGCCCGAATGAACTACTCATTCCTCTTTCTGCGATTGTCGGCGGCAAAGCAATCGTCAACTCCCTCGAAGGCGATGATACACTCAGCGTAAAGACCTCTGTCACTGCCGCTGGACTCGCCGTCGAATTCGACGGCGGCACAGGAAGCGATGGCCTGGCCGTCATGGGGACAGGTACTGAAATCGCAACCTACACACCCGACGCTTCGACAACGGGCGACGGCGTCGTAGATGTTGGTGGTAGAGAAATATCCTTTGCCAACCTCGCGCCGGTGGACATCAGCGGCATGATAACCGCTCAATTGAATCTTCCCGGTGCCAACGACATCTTGACCGTTGCCGAGGGCGTAGATTTCGTCTCCGGCGGAACCAACCAAGCCTTGCGAGTGAGTGGCACCAGCGGCGGCGTGACCATCGAGTCCGCCGCGTTCTGGGACAATCAGTCTCTTAGAATCAACACCGCATTGGGAACCGATGGGGATGATACGATCACGATCTCATCAGCGGCCAACGCCCATCTCAACCAGTCACTCTCCCTCAGAACCGGTGCCGGAAATGACCATGTGAACCTCAATGGCCCAGCCCATTTCTCAATGATCGCCGAGATAGAAACTCACGATATCTCACTTGAAGGGAAATTCTCCGCCACAGATTATGTCGAATTGATAGCATCGGGTGCAATCGTCGATGCTATCAACAACTCCGATATAAAGGTCGAGGCCCAATCAATTGTTCTCGAAGCGGGAGAAGGGGTTGGCACGGCTGCAAATGCGATCGAAACTGCCACACAGGAGCTGTTTACCTTGAACACTCTGAGTGGCACGATCCATGTAGTGAATCTCGGGGCCTTAGAAGTGACAGGGTTGGAAGCCGTTGGAGCTGCAATCATCGAGGCTACTAGCCCACTCACGATTTCAGGCAACATCACTGTCGGCGCTGACAGCACGTTCACGGCCACTGATTCCTCCGCAGCAGGAGACGACCTCACGATTGCGAGCGGTGTCACCATCGACGCCAACGGCAGTGAACTCACGTTTAACGCGGGAGACAATTTTGATTTCGCAGCCGGAGCTTCGATTATTGATGGTGCTAATGTGACCGTGAATGTCGACACGCCTGACGCCGACGCTCCCGATGTCGGTTCGTCGGTCACTGTTCTGGGCACCATCACGGCCATGCAGTTGACACTCAATGGGGGAGAAGACGAGGATTCATTCCTCATCGTTCCGAGCGTTGATACCCCCATCCAAGTCAACGGTGGCAATCCCACCACTGCCCCCGGCGATCGCCTCATCGTAGAACAGTTAGGTGGCATTGCCGACGCGGTCGTGCCAGCCGGATCTCCAACCAGTGGCACAATCAGCTTCTCTGCAGGCAGCCATCAAGCGATCATGTTCACAAGCATCGAATCACTGCTGGCTGGGATCTTCGTGGTCGACACACTTGTCGATGAAGACGATGGCGACTTTTCGGTCGGTGATCTCTCACTCCGTGAAGCCATTGGCTTGGCCAATAGCGACAGTGGGCCCGACAGAATCACATTTGCTCCTGCACTCAACGGCGGCACGATTGATCTCACTCTTGGAGAACTAGAGATCACCGATGAACTGACTATAGCAGGTCCGGGAGCTAGCCTGCTCACCATCGACGCCCAGCAGGACTCTCGCATATTTAACATCAGCACCACTACCGGTGACTTTACGATAGAAGGGCTAACCCTCACGGGTGGGAAAACGACCGGCGACAATGCGGACTTCTCAGATACGACCAACAGTGGTGGAGCGATCCGTTCTCGCACCACTGGTAATCTCTCGATCAACGACAGCACGATTACCGGCAACAGCACCGAAGGAAGGTACGCCCTCGGCGGCGGTATCTATGCCTACAATGTGACGCTGACCAATTCGACGGTCAGCAGCAACAGTACTGCAGGAGAGCTTGCCTTCGGCGGAGGGATCGCGGCGTATTTCAATGCAACCTTGACCAACTCGACTATCAGCGGAAACACCACATCGGGAGCAAGTGCGCGCGGCGGTGGAATCTACGCATACTATTTGGCGCTGACCAACTCAACGGTCAGCGGCAATAGCACCACGAATGACTACGCCGTGGGCGGCGGCCTTAATGCATACAATGTGACACTTACCAATTCGACCGTCAGTGGAAACAGCACAGGAGGAGGGAATTCAAGAGGCGGTGGGCTTTATGCCTCCACGGCAACACTGACGAACTCGACCGTCAGTGGCAATAGCACAGCAGGAATCTTCTCCGATGGGGGTGGCATATTTGCCAACAATGCCACCGTCAACCACAGCACGATCACCGACAACCATGCCATGAGTTTTTCGGCAGCGGGTGGCGGCGTGTCCGTAGGGAACGACCTCTCTATCGATCACTCGATCATTGCCGACAATACGGATGGAGGCGGAAATCCCGATCTGCAACCTGGATCGGGTGCTCTCTCGGTAGACTACAGTCTGATTGGCGACACAAGCGGCACAGGGATCAACATCTTAACTGGCACTGGCAATCTGCTTAATATCGCGGCAGATCTATTCCCGCTGGCAGATAACGGTGGCCCGACTCAGACGCATATTCCCATGCCCACCAGCCCCGTAATCGATGCGGGCAGATCGGATGCTTTTCCCGGGGTAGATGGCGTACCAGAGTTTGACCAACGAGGTATTCCGTTTGTCCGGGTTCGAGATGGCAACGGAGATTTGGCGTCTCGCATCGACATTGGAGCAACTGAGGTTGAGAACCAACTCAACGGCCCCCAAGTAATCGGCCTCGCTATCAGTGACAATACTTCAACAGTTGACGTCTTTGCTCCGAAAGGTCCGACACTCGTGGGGCGCACTTTGGAGATCAAAGTTCGCGATTTGCCACCTCGGTCCAACGCGGCAGACGCTCCTGCCGTGGATTTTGCGTTTGCGAGCAACAAGGCACTATATTCACTGGTAGGCGATCACACGGGTAACATCGCCATTGCAAGCGTTCAAGTCGTCCCTGACCCCATTACCGTGGGACAACCGGCGACTGCCACCATCCGGCTCCTCTTTGCGGACCCGTTGCCGGATGATCGATTTACCTTGACTGTCTCCGATTCCGTTCGTGATCTGGATGGCAATCTGCTCGACGGTGAGTGGAATGCTGCGGAGCCCCTCACACCTGGCTTCCCCAGTGGCGACGGCGTGCCGGGCGGAGACTTTGTTGCTCGGTTCACGATTGATTCGCGACCCGAGATCGGTGTCTACGGCGCCGGCCAGATCTTTATCGATGCCAATGGGAACTCGACGTTCGATCCAAATAATGCCGATCCATCGAACTCTGATTTGGTGTTCCTGCTCGGCTATTCGTTGGATTCTATATTCGCTGGCAATTTCGTCGAGAGTAGTGCGGATGCCGCCGATGGCTTCGACAAGCTGGCCGTTTACGGCCGCGATGGCAATCAATGGCGATGGCAAATTGATATCGACAACGATGGCCTTCCTGACATAGTGAGAGACGAGCCACTCAACATCAATGGCATCCCCTTCGCGGGTAATTTTGATGGGGACGATAGCAACGGCGACGAAGTTGGTGTCTTTGATGGGACGAGTTGGTACTTCGACATGGACCACGACTTTCAACTTGATAGTGCTTCCAAACTGACGATCTCGAACCTCACGGGCTATCCCGTTGTCGGTGATTTCAATGGAGACGGGTTCGACGACCTGGGTACCTACGATCCTTCGCCTGGCAACAACCAGTTCTCGCTTGCACTCGCCACAGGAGCGAACACTTGGTCTACCACCTTGCGAACGTCGCGGGTCGGTACGCTGGGGAGCTTTACCGGCTTCGCTGGTGTGCGGGAGCGACCCGTCGCCGCCGATATGAATGCCGATGGCGTGGATGACCTCGGCCTGTGGGTGCCCGATGGCAGCATGCTCACTCCAACTCAGCAAGCCGAGTGGTTCTTCCTATTGTCCGACGATGACCCGACAACTATAGCCGTTGAAAACAGCATCGCCGATCGCTTCACCGCAGGAGGAGGGTTTGTGCCCTTCAGCACAGTTCCCTTCGGCAATGATTTGTTCTTCCAGTTTGGTAACCCCTACATGCTGCCGATCGTTGGCAATTTTGATCCTCCTGTTTCCCCGGGCATTGATTCTACGCCTACTGCCATTACACGGCCGGATGAGACGCAGTTGGCATCTCAGCTCGACAATGAGCTTTTGCCTGGCAATTCCGTAGAGCCAAAGGACGAGGAGCCTACTGGAGGATTGGCAGAGGTTTCGCCTGAACTTGAAGAAGCTAAGTCGACCACATCCAAAAGTGCCGAGACCGCAATTCTAGTCTCCTCTGACAAGAACATGACTAGATTCTTGGCAAGACGCGCCTTGTCGAAACAGGTCAATCAACCACAGCCATTTAAGCCGGTGGAAGAAGTCACCTTCGGTGCCTCGATTGTGGTCGCGCAACCTAAGGCCTCGATTCCCGTTGTAAAGCCAACCGTTGAAGCGAAGAAAACGGAGGACCAAGAACCGATCGAAGTAGCCGCTGTCGAAGAAACCCCGAGCGAACCAATTCCAGTGATATCGCTCTCGCCGGAACTCGAAGAGCCTGCTCCAGTCGTCACGCCTACTCGTACAGGTATCGCATGGCCTTCCATCTTCCGACGCAAGTCGACGGAAACAATAGCTGAGGCTACCGGCACGGAATCTCCAATAAGCGTCCAGCGGCAAGTCGTGATATCTGCTCCAACCGCACCTCCATTGGAAACGCGCGTTATTATCCCCAGTGCTGTAGAGGTATCTCCAGAACCCGTACCAGATTCCAGTCCGCGAATTAGCTATGCAAGTTCTTTTCGCTCAGTTGTCGCCACCAGAACACGTACTGCCGCAATACCCCCAATTCAGAACCGCATATTGCAACCAGAATCTCTTCCCGCGCAGCAAGAATATGTTACTGCTGACACTCAAACCCCTCTCGCCTTAGAGACTCTCGTCAGCCCGAAAGCAGCGGTAGTGACGAACACTCCGGTTGCGAGTCCGAGTACCTCAGGCGATTTGCTGCAGACCAGTGCTGCAGCACTCCTTTCTTTCAGATTGACAACGTCTCCCATTGACAAACCCGCACTACGAGACGTTTCGCCTCGCAACCTCATCAATGAGAAACTAGCAATACTTGATTTGGCATTCTCCAAGCGATCCCACGCAAACGAGGAATTGGCAACTCTTCTCGCGAAAGAGCACGTCGTCGAACACCAAGAGCAGAATCTCCGTGGCACTGCTCTGGACCGCTGGTCACCGGCCCGCTCTGCGAGGGAGAGATGGCTTTCTTTCTGAAATAGACAAAGCACAGAGCCCGGCACACGGACAATCGGAGCCATGCAACTAGCCGCCGGTCGACGACCGGCAGGTCTTTGCCCAGCATTCGCATTCTTCCTCAGAACGCCAGGCGAATCCAGTTTGGCTCCAACCTGCTAGCTAGAGAGCTTTTCGACTTGGCCTAAATTGGTAAAATCGAAGTGCGGGGCAAGTCAAGTCACCCAACTCGTAGGGCCTCCAATGCGATGCGACGAAGACAAAGTGAACGATGCGGTGCTGGCACTGCTCATGTTAACAGCTCACGAGGAAGGAGAGTTTGCTGCAAGAGCTTGGAAAGGCCACGATTGGGATGTCCTCAATCGACTCCACGAGAAAGGATTCATTGGCGATCCAGTATCCAAAGCGAAATCGGTCCTTCTCACGCCCGCAGGTTTGGCCAAAGGCCGGAAGCTATTTGAAGAACTTTTTGCAAAACCTTCCTAAAGCTTCACACTGACGCTTTACTTTGGCCCATTTGACAGGAGGTCCGTCGGTGAGTGAATACCAACACGTCGAGTTTCGAGCAGTCGACCGCCCTCTAACCGACACAGAGTTGGCCTACGCTAGAAAACAATCCAGTCGTGCCGAGATTACTTCTTGGTCTTTCCAAAACTTCTATACCTTCGGCGACTTCCATGGCAATGTGCAGGGCATGCTACGGAGAGGATACGATATCTTTCTCCACTACGCGGACTTCGGCATTCGCACGATAGCGATACGCTTGCCTAACGGCCTCCCCTTCGCGGAGAAACTTTGGTCACAATATATCGGTAGTGGAGAGCTAACATGGTCTCCCGATCCACGAGGCAACGGTGGAATTCTGACTCTTGATCCCTACCACGAGCCAGGCGAGCTTGACGATTTGTGGGAGTTCGAAAAGTACTTGCGATCGGCCATTGAGATTCGCAAGAGGATTCAGTTGGGGGATCTCAGAGCGCTTTATCTGCTTCGACTTATTACGTTGATCGACAGTCAAGAGGAACCGCTAGAGACGTTAGAGCCACCCGTTCCAGCTGGTCTAGGTGAGATTCCCAAGGACTTCCACACTTTCCTGGATTTTTTCGGACTCGATTCATTGCTAATTTCAGCTGCCGCAGAAGTCTCACCCGAGCAACCAAATACCCATTCGCAGGAGAAGCTCATCGAGCAATGGGTGTCTTCCCAGGATGAATCGGATGCGAAGTCCTTGCTTCACACATTCTTGACGCGTGACCCAGTAGCCGTCAAAGCCGAAACGATAGCTAAGGCCTTGAATGGTAAGAACAATGCTGGCTGGCCCACTGTCTCTCCAAGCCGTACCGGCCTGGAACTGCTCACTCGAACCGAGCAACTTCGAAAAGCTCAGAATGAGAAGGAACGTGAGAAACAAGCTGCTGCCGAGAAACGCAAAGCCGCGAAGCAAGCTCAGGACCGTAAGGAGCGGATGGAACTGATGGTCAAAGACCCAAACAAGTGGCTCCGCAAGGTTGACAAACTAGTGAAGGCACGAGGAATACACAATTACGAAACCGCTGCAGAGACACTGGATGAGTTGCGGGAAGCCCTAGCAGACAAAGATGGCAAGCGAATAACACACCAACACGCTGCCCATTTGGCTCAGAAGCACCCAACCTTGAACCGGATGAAGTCTTCGTTACGCAAGCGTGGTCTGCTGGATTGAAGCATGCTGTTCGGCACCTGAGGTTGTCCAGTTGTGGCGAAAGCTATCGTTTCTGCTTGAAATGGGGGATGCATTACCGTTTATGGTCGTGATGGATAAATCGAAAACTCGCTTCTGACATCCAAGGAACTAGACACGATTACAAATCTGCTCAAATCACTTGCTGCTGCGAGCGAGGACGAGCTTGACAGCGGACGATGGACAAAAAGGGTACAGCATAAGGGTAAGTGCCGAAATCGTACGCGATCGATACCGAATCTACTCGACCCTACCGATCATCAAGAGTAGATCCGGCGCGGGAAGATGCCGGATCGATGCACACGATCGCGAAGTGCTCTCCACCGACTTGCTCTGCCCGCGGCTGATGACGCCATTGGGTTTCTGCAAAATTTGATACTGACGAGGTTTCGATTTTCGACTCGTGCGACGACTGGTTCGAAAGTAATGAAGCAACGGAGTACTCCAGATGAGAGAAGGTGGGAAATCCATCCCCACAAGATCTCAGATTGCCGATTATTCCCAGAATAAGTTTCTTGGGAGGCTGAAACAGCGTAGCCGTGAAACGCTGAGGGGAGTTAGAAATAGCGTCCACCAGAGGAGTTGGAAATACGTTCTACTGTTGTCGGCAATGGACTCTATCGTAGCAGAGTCAGAGACTTAGGCTGTACTCTTAGCCTTGCTTTTCTTGTTGGCACATCAATTTATGGCTATAATCGCACAGAGTACTAGGAATAGGGAACAACTGTTGGCAGGCAAAGATCAGACGATAGTCCACATTTGCAAATGGCTTCTCTATGCGAATTCACTCTTGGCTTTTGGTTGGCGCGATCTGCTTTTTACTCATGCTCCCGTCAGCTCAAGCTGAATTCGACACGATTATTAATGCTCCGCCTGACACAGTCCCCACGTCGATTGACTCTAACACGCAGCTGAATCTTTCTGAGGGGGGCGCCATCGGCAGCTTGTTTCATGCGGGGCACTTTCATGGCACAAGCACTAATGTTGAAGTCAACATTATGGGTGGGACTGTTGATGATTATCTACGGGCGTACAACGGCAGCACAGTCAATATTTCAGGCGGATCAGTTGGCAACCATTTTGAATCCTATGCAGGCAGTGTAGTCAACATCACTGGAGGAACGGTTGGTCGTTCTTATGACGCCTCCTTGAACTCATTGCTCAATGTTTCGGGCGGAAGTGTCGGGACAGAATTTACTGCCGGATTTAGTAGCATTGTCAATATCAGTGGAGGTTCATTCGACGAACGGTTCATTGCCAAAGATAGTTCTAAGGTCCGGTTGTCGGGTGGTACGTTCGGTCGCAATTACAATTTTTCGGTTAGGGTCGAAAGCGGCAGCGAATTCACCCTTGTGGGTAACGAGTTCAGAGTAAATGGCACTCCGCTTACCGGCCTCGAAACACTTGGTACTTCGCTTCAGCTAGACCTGACGGATTCCGACCTGCTCAGTGGCATCTTTGCTGATGGCACCCCATTCGCCTTTCACCGCCGCGATGACAGCTTCGCGAGTGGAACTCTCCATCTCGAATCAGCGACTATTCCTTCCATCGGCCCCGCCATTGTGAATGCATCCACAGACCCCCTTCCTTTAGGTATACGCAACGGCCAAACCCTTTGGGTACGAGACGAAGCCGTGGTTCCCCACAGCTTCAATCTGGGACTGGGTAGCACTTTATTAATTGAAGGAGGCGCCTTAGGTAGAAACCTTGAAGCAGTGGATGCTACCGTCAACATCCTGGGCGGTTCCGTGGGAGATCGCTTTGATGCTCTTGCTGGTTCAGCCGTGAATGTTTCTGGTGGATCGATTGGTGACTACTTTTTTGCGAGGGATAGTACAGTCACGGTAGCCGGCGGTACCATTGGCAGTTTTTTTCGAGCTGCCGATTCAACCGTTGATGTTTTCAGTGGCTCGCTTGGGCATAACACTTCTGCCGAGGAGGGTAGCGAAGTGCGATTCATCGGTGGCGAAGTTCCTGGTCGCTACATTGCAGGCGGCGGAAGTACGACAAGTATTGCTGGTGGTCTCTTCAATGAGATGGCAGAGTTTCTTGCCTACGAAAACAGCTCTGTACACCTATACGGCACGCAGTTCGAGCTGGATGGTCAGGATATCACGAGCTCGCTTACTTATGGTTCGCAGGTTACGATATTCGATCGTGATGTTAGGCTCACTGGACTGCTGGCTGACGGTTCGCCAATAACCATCGACCTCTATCTCGAAGGTGGTTCGGGAGCGGACATCTTTAGTCCCAATGCTCAGTTGACGATTACCCTCATCAAACCTGGCGACTTCGACCAAAACGGTGTCGTCAATGCCGACGACCTTACTGATTGGCGGAGTGCGTATGGCACAACTACCTCGAACCCGTTCAACAGCGGTGATGGTGACGGAGATCGAGATGTCGACGGAAGTGATTTTCTCGTTTGGCAACGGCAACTTGCAAGTTACAACCTGGCACTTTCCAATGATACAGTTCCTGAGCCGACTGCATTAATGCTCGGTATTTTTGCTGCACTCGTGATGATTTCCTCCCAAAGAGTTAGTCTTTTTTGACTCTGTGTGATTGAAGTTCTTTGCAATCTTTTCTATCCGTAAACTTTGGATTAGCTGTTGATGGCATCGATACTACCGCAGCGATCATCATAATAGGGACTGATTTAGCCGAAGGAGATTATCCTGTGCCTGCGTGAAACTCCGATGCAGCGACGGTGGGAATCTTTCTTACCAACAACAGGCTGTTTCTAAGTCGCATTGCTTAGTGGTTTTGTTAGAATTACAGTGAACTCATCGTGACAATTGGTAACCAATCTGAGGTAGCTTCATTACCAGCCAAGAAACAAAACCACTCGCAGAGGGGTTCTCATTAATTGAGAACTGCTACTCACAAGTAGAGTGTGACTCCATAATTGCACAACTGGAAACGTTCACTGGTGCGGGTACGCGTTGTCTCCTAGACAACGGTTGGTGCCAAGCACTATCGAAATCACTCAAAAACCGATTGGCTGCCTCAATACCAGATATTGAACCGATGGTCGCGGTGCAGTGCACCTTCTTCAATAAATCGCCGACGAGCAACTGGTTCGTAGCGTATCACCAAGATCGCAGCATTCCGGTCGCTTCGTACGTATCCCGGAAAGATTGGCCCGGTTGGTCACTGAAGGAGGGGATGACCTTCGTTCATGGTACTGACGAGTTGCTGTCAGACATGGTCGCCGTAAGGCTGCACTTAGATGATTCCACTCCAGACAATGGCCCTCTTCGTGTAATTCACAACTCACACCGCGATGGCACCCTCTCGCCCCACGATATTGATTTGATTCGTGAATCTTCGGAAGAAATTCAACTGACCGTTGAAAGAGGTGGCATCGTCGCCTTTCGCCCGCTCCTGCTTCACGCGTCATCGAAATCCCGTGCAACGGACAATCGTCGCATCCTTCATTTTTTGTTCGGTCCATCTGAGCTCCCGCACGGGCTTAAATGGAGACGCATTGTGTAACCCCGCGACCAATCGGATGTGGTGGCCCAGTGAACAAAAGGTTATACTGTAGTTATTCAAATAGAGTAATACTTCCCCTTCCCTCTTCCCCTATTCTTATCCAGTTGCCAACGTGCGAGGCTGGCTAGTTGGCGCTATACGGCTGCTCTTCCATAGATGGCCCAAAAATTATTGTGGAATTTCTCTCCGGCATCTTGATAATGGTATGTGCGATATGTAATAGGAACGCACCACCGCCCGGTATCTCATGAGGGTATGCTCAAGCTAGGTCTGCGCGCTGCATGCGTTTGATGGTTTGGACGAGCTAGTAGCGGCCAGTTTGGTGGGATTCTGTTTACAGAACCTCGCCGCTCGGCAAGTAACGAGATTCGTGTAAGTCTTGACCAGCCAACAAGTTGAAGCCCAACGGACAGACACAACGAGAGGGGGTTTTGTTTTGTAGAAATAGTTTCGACAAAATGTGCGAGGACAAAACCCTTCCCGCGGTGCGCAGGATTGAGAAAGATTCGTGAGATTTACACTGTCCGCTCATCGAACTCGTGCAAGGAGAAGATCCCCAAAACTGAAACGTCGCCTCTTCCCTCCCCGGCCGCTACCGCGTCCAACCCTCCCGGAGGGAGGGTACTGGGAATCACGACTCTGGAACCCGCCACAATGCATGACTACTGACAAACCGCTGCCTGCTTATACGCGCCGGAATTGCTAGCACCTTACCCTCAATCTCTCGCTAATCGAAGCGACCCTCAAGGTCGTTAGATTGTGCACCGATAGATAGGACTAGCGAGTGCCGTCGTAAGAATGGCGGTGCTAGCTATTGGTCTCCTTTCACGCAAGCGTTCCTGTTGAACAAGGATGGATCGACGTGGCAATTCCTCGACGAACCCAAGCCGTACCACTGACTAGGTCAACAGACCGTCCTGCGTACTTGGCCGATTTACCCCATGTGGGTGAGAAACTGGCCTCGAATCGCGAACAGCGAACTCTGCCCGCAGCTACCAGCAGCTCAGAGCAACCTACCGTTTCAACGCACCCTGCTTTTGCAGAAATCATTGCGTTGGATCGCGGCAGATCTCACCCAGTTGCCCCTGGTTCGGTCGGGAAACTCTTTCTGGACAGAGCTCACGTCGCGGAGGACGACTATGAAGGATATGAAGCATCCGTTGACCGCAGACCGGCCGATCCGCAGCCTTCGCGGCAGCATCGGCGAGGTTGGCGAAGACTTTTCTCGCAAGCTCACAACCTATTGGCGCCTTTTGCAGGACTCATCGTTACACTGGCATTGCTGACCTCTGCGGGGCTTTTATTTTGGCTCATATCGCGTGGACAACCGGCAGAACTGGATCTAAGGGACCTAGAATACTATGACGGCGCCCTCAGCATCCAAATAAGTGAATCCGAGCCAGCGTCATCGGCCATCCCAGCCGATCAAGCACTTGAGGCAACCGAGGCAGTTCAAGAACCAACCGGCGCCACACAAGCGGCAGCACCAGTTGAGAAACCAGTCGAACCGATTGTCGAAGAGAGCGTCCAAGCCTCCTCGCCCGATGTAACGGCTTCGATTCCCTTGGGGCAAATCAGCTTCCCAACCACAAGTACTCCGTTCGCATTCGACTACAGCAAGGCTTTCGATACGGCTACTGCGGAGTCCTCGGAAAAGTTTCATGGACTGCCAGAAGTAGCTGAGCGCGAGAATTCCTCCGCAGAAAACTCCGTTGCCCGTTAATCACTTCGCCGTACTAGGAATTGACTCCATGAGCAACATCGATCAAGCGTTTATTAATGCGTATGCAGATCAATCGTCTGCAGTAGACCTACCGCGCAAACCACCCACCCATGGGACTCAGAGGCATCAGCCAAACGAAGCCGCTACGGTCCGGCTTTTTGGCAAAGAGGTTCATGACGGATCTTCCGTGCTTCGTTTCGACCCACCGAATCAGACATCTCAGCCAACGACCACGGTTGATGCAGCCAGACAACAAACGCTCTCTGCTGTGGCTGCAGCGCAGCGTGCGAGTTTTTCGAATGCCGATCAAAGCGAGGAAACAATTCTGCTCCCACCGTTAGGGAATGATCGGCGCCCCTTGTCAGCTTTCGCAGCACCCCCTCGGCCAGTGCAAACCGCATTCAGCCCTGCTTTCGAAGTGGATGGTTTCCAGTGGCCAGTGATTACCGATCAATTGCTAGTTTCCACGAAGGAGTCACTAGCGCCCATTGTAGACTCACTGCTGGCCAATGCTCAGAACGGGCACGCACTAATCGGACTGGTGGGAACGCAATCAGGAGTCGGCTGTTCGACTGTTACCATGTGCTTGGGAAGAATGATCGCTCAAACGGGTGCCTCATTGGCTGTCGTTGATGCGAATTTTTCTCTGGGAAATCTAGCATCTAGTCTTGGACTGGAATTCGATCAGGGATGGGAGCACGTGCTGACAGGCGAAATCCCGCTGGCCGAGTGTGCAGTTCATTCTCTCGCAGATGCCATGACGCTCATCCCTTTATGTGGGCCGGTTGAATCGTGCGAAGAACGTCTGGCAAGTATTCAAACTTCAGTGATCGCCGGAGTTCTCCGCTACCACCACGATATTGTCCTGGTGGATCTTGGCTCCCCTCTATCAACGCAGCAGGTTTCAGCAGTGCATAGCATGGTGGAACATTGCCGACTCGATACAACGATCATCGTGGCGCCGAGTGGAACGACCGATCCAGCGACAGCCGATAGCATCGAATCCTTACAAAAACTGCTCGGGACGACTTGCATGGGAGTGATTGGCAATCACTCTGCTTGATCCATCGACTAGAAAGTCTCTAATGTACGAAGAATACTGGCAGCTAGAAACAAAACCGTTTGAGCCGGCGAGCGATCGACGGTTTCTGTTCCCCTGCCCTGGCCATAGTTCCACGCTGCACAAACTACAATACACGGTAGAAAACCGCCGTCCTGCTGCCCTACTCGCGGGTGCCGCTGGCATCGGCAAGACTTTGCTATGGCACGCGCTGGTGGATCAACTTGGCGAAAAGCTTGGCAAACACGCCCACCTGGTATTTCCCTTGATGTCGCCACGGGAAATGCTCGCCTTTCTGGCTGAGCAGTTGGGCACTCCGTTGGGAGCCAATCGACCTAGCATCGAAGAAAGCTTATGTGCCTTAAGAACTGTTTTGGTTCAAAATCGAACGCAGAAAAAATTGGCGATCCTGGCCGTTGATGAAGCCCATCTCTTGGAGGACGCGGGACTTCTTGAGCCTCTGCGGTTGCTGATGAATTTGCGTGAGGAAGATGAATCTCTCTTCACGCTGCTACTTATAGGGCAGGTCGCCACAATTTCCACCCTGGAAAGGATGAACGACCTCGACGAACGGATAGAAATGAAAGTGCTGCTCAAGCCCTTCAGCAGCGAGGAAACCGCTGGCTACATCGAACATCGCCTCGTAGCAGCAGGAGCAACACGTCCTCTGTTCACACCCCAGGCACTGGAGACTGCTCACCAACTCACGGGCGGTATCCCTCGCCGGATCAATCGCTTGTGTGATTTGGCCCTTCTGGTGGGCTTTGCTGCCCAAGAAAGCCAGATTGATGACGCACAACTCCGCGCGGTCCAATCCGAATTGCTCACACTCGCTGCCGCGGCGTAGCAGGTGGTGAAGGCTTCCAGCCTGTATCGAGTATGGCAGCCTAGAAGCTTACCCCTTCGTTGCGGTAGACTGAACCGCATGGATGCACAACAATTAGTCTTGCTTGCGGGTCGGTTGGCGGCTTCAGAAATCTCTGCCGAGGAGTTCTTGCGCCAAGCGGGAAACCTGACCGGTCAATCCGCAGTTGCTACCGTCGATCTGAATCGTGCCGCTCGCTGCGGGTTTCCTGAAGTGATTTTCGGTCCGGGCAAGACGCCTGAGGCAATCAACGAAATTGCTGGGCGCCTCCTTGCTCACGACCAAAATGTCTTGGCGACTCGAATTGACCCTGCCAATGCCACCATGATTCTAGAGAAGTTTCCGGCTGCGAGATACAATAAGATCGCCCGCACCTTGCGCATCGACGCAAGCTCGCGCAATTCAGAGGTTGGCAACGTGGCAGTCATCACTGCAGGTACAAGCGACCTACCCGTTGCCGAGGAAGCCCGCGAAACGCTCGATTGGATGGGAGTTCGGGCGACTATGGTTCACGACGTGGGAGTAGCGGGGCCGCATCGCTTGCCGGAACGACTTGCGGAGTTTGCTGAGACAGATGCCATCGTTGTGGTGGCGGGCATGGAAGGAGCGCTGCCGAGTGTGGTGGGGGGCTATGTCCGCTGCCCTGTCTTTGCTGTTCCCACAAGCGTTGGTTACGGAGCCAATTTAGGTGGACTGTCAGCCCTACTGTCCATGCTCAATAGTTGCGCGAGCAATGTGGCCGTCGTGAATATTGATGCTGGGTTCAAGGCAGGGTACTTGGCGGGCCTTGTGGCTACTCGGAGGGATTACTAAGTCGCAGGTGGCTTTTTATCATGTCAATCATAGACGTTACATCCGACCCGATTCCACAACTCCCTCCTCGCAAGGCTGAGAGCCACAAAGGCTCCTATGGCCGCGTGTTGGTAGTCGGCGGTTCGCGCGGCAAGGCAGGCGCAGCGGCTCTTGCCGGGAAGTCTGCACTGCGGAGTGGTGCAGGATTGGTGACGGTGCTGGTGCCTTGCTCAATACAAGCGACTGTCGCCAGTTTTGAACCTGCCGTAATGACTATTGGCATGGGTAAAGTTAACTGTGACGAGCTATTGCAAGAATTCGAACCGGAGATCAGAGAACATGCCAGCGAGATGAACTGTCTCGCAGTCGGACCAGGGCTGGGGACTAACTCAAGTACCGTGCGGTTGGTCCAAGCGCTGTACCACCGTATCTCAGAAACTATGATCGTGGATGCAGATGCTCTCAATGCACTCTCCGCTTGGCGGGATGGCTTACAACATCCGAGCGGTCCGAGGATACTCACGCCCCATCCGGGAGAATTCAAGCGTCTCACCGGCGAGACTTGCGCAATTGAACCCACCGCAAGAGCGGAGCAGGCAGCCAGTTTGTGTCGCCGCGACTTAACCGGTCAAACGATCGTCGTGCTGAAAGGACATCACACGATTCTGACGGATGGCAATCGCGTCGCCTTCAATCAGACCGGCAACCCAGGAATGGCAACGGGTGGCACGGGTGACGTACTAACCGGTGTTATATCTGCACTTGTGGCGCAGGGCCTGACGTTGTGGGATGCAGCGCGGTTGGGAGTGCATGTTCACGGACTGGCGGGGGATTTGGCCACGGAAACGTTTGGGCAGGTGTCGCTGATCGCAAGTGACTTGCTGAATTCTCTGCCAGCAGCATTTAAGAAAAGCGAGAATCGCTAAAGAGTGAGTCTGCTAGACCTTTGCCGTGACCTGTCCCGCCCATTCGATTGCGAGTTCTGAGTCGTAAACCTTCTCGAACATCCCCAACCGGCGACGGGCAGCCCATAGATCAGTCTCTGGATATTCTTTGGCTTCGACGATCAATTCCAACAAATCATCCGCCATCCGAACCTCAACCTTTTCCACAGTTTGATTGTGGCTCCGATCCAGACCTCCCGCCAGCCGCAATACAGCGGCCATTCGCAACACACGTTGCTGATCTTCGTCACAGAGTCGGCGGAAATTCTCATGCTTTCTCTTAGGCAGCGCACCGCGGTGATATCGAGCCACATTGGCAATGATCTCGATCTCCTCAGGACGGAATCCTTCCAAATGACTGTGAAGGATGAGGTGATATGAATGTTTGTGATGACCGTCATAGTTGATGAGATATCCTACGTCTTGAAGACGAGCAGCAGACTCCAGAAGTCGGCGATCCTCACTGTCGATTTCGAAATGCTCACACAAGCCAGCATAGATCTCTCCTGCCAACCGGGCAACTTGTTGGGCATGTGCGAGTTCCACTCCGCAAGCTGAGGCAAAGCGTTCAAGCTGGGCATTGTCGTTGGCAGGAATATCCTGCCGTGTGCGTCCTTGCATCTCCTCAATCATCGATAAGAGCAAACCATCGCGTACTCCGAACGAATGGACTTGTAGCAAGTTCAACTTGAATCTCCGCATGACGCAATCGACGACTGTCATGCCTGGTACGATTATATCCGCGCGATCAGGGTTAAGCCCGGGAACCTCGCGTCGCTGTTTGAGAGACATTTTTCGCAAACGATCTATCAAATGCCGCAATTCAGCCCGTGGAATCTGACACCCCCCCACAGGTAGCCGCGACTGCCCCCTAGCAGCCATCACCATTCCCGCCAGGCTCGTAAAGGTTCCACCTGAACCGATCAAGAGGTGAAGTGGCGCCGAAGGTTTTTCTGTCGTCCTACGCAACTCACGATTTACCCAACGGACCATTCTCTTGAAATCGTCCCCGGCCAGTGCCTGACCACCGCCGAACTTCTCATTGAGTCGAACTGCACCCAGCTTGGTGCCATAGATGGCCTCGATCAATTCACCACTGGCAAGGACTAGCTCGGTGCTTCCCCCACCAATATCTGCTAACAGTGTGTTCTTGCCCGTCAGATCAAATCGTCGTCGCACACTGTGAAATGCCAGATGTGCTTCCTTCTGCGAGCTGATGACCTCTAACGTCAGGTTCAATTGTTCCTTGACGAGTTTGCAGAATTCAGCGCCGTTGGTGGCTTCTCGTACTGCACAGGTGGCGATCGCTCGCAAGTTCTCCACACTCAGACCTTGGACGATAGACAGAAAACGACGTAAGGCTGCCAGCGAGTCGGCGATCGACGCGTCATCAAGTTTCCCCGTAGACGCCAAAGATCTGCCGAGACGGGGTGTTTCTCGCTCTTCATCCAGCACCCTGTAGCGACCATCCGCCAACGCCTCGGCCACGACGAGCCGGATGCTGTTGCTACCGACATCAATTGCGGCCAGACGTGGAATAATATCGGAAGTTAGATAAGTTTGCTGTTCGGGCATTATTATTGTGACATCCTTGTGTGCTGATCCTAGAAAGAGCTTGACGATCATTTCTATTGAACGATAGCGACCTACCCAGTGCTATTAACAGCATAACATGCAATAAAAAACAAGTAGAGCCACTTCCTTTGAGAAAAAGCAGTAATTCGTTGGATTGCATATCAAACTTACCTCGTTGACCGAACCGACGAGTGGCAGAATAATCGAGACTTAGCTGTCGAGCATTCTTGTGTCACTAGACAATAACTTCCTCACTTCGAGTAAACCTCTTGCCAATCATTCGCGATCTTGAATATTTCCCAGAAGCAGCTCGCCATGGAGCGGTCGCTATTGGTAATTTTGACGGCGTCCATCGAGGTCACTTGGAGATTGTGCGACGGCTAATCGAACGGGCTCGCGAAGTAAATGGTCCTGCCATCGTCTTCACTTTCGATCCCCACCCTGTGCGACTGCTGCGGCCAGAACAATGCCCTCCGCCGCTCACCTGGACCGAGCGAAAGGCTCAATTGCTTGCTGAGCACGGGGTGAATAAAGTTGTTGCGTACCCGACCGACGAGCAACTATTGCGATTGTCTGCCCAAGAATTCTTTGACTCGATCGTGTGTAATTTGCTCCAGGCAAGGGCGATCGTGGAAGGACCAAATTTCTACTTTGGGCACAACAGGGAAGGAAATGTAGAATTACTTTCTCAACTTGCTTCTAGGGCTGGATTGACTCTCGACGTTGTCCCTCCAGTAGAAATTGATGGAGGTCTGGTTTCGAGTTCACGAATCCGGGAACTCATCGCCGATGGGAAAGTTGCCAATGCTAGGGGTTTGCTCTCGGCACCCTACCGAATTCGGGGGATGGTGACTCATGGAGCAGGACGCGGTGCAAAGCTGGGATTTCCCACGGCCAATCTCGAGGCGATTGATACATTGCTTCCCGGAGTTGGGGTCTATGCCGGTAGAGCTTGGTTGAATACGACCAGTTATCCCGCGGCCATTCATATCGGACCCAATCCCACATTCGGTGAAGCAGCGTTAAAAGTGGAGATTCATCTCCTTGATTTTCACGATGTGTTGTACGGCCAGCCTTTGGAAGTTGAGTTTGTTGATCAGATACGTAATACTTGTACGTTTGAAAGCGAAGCGTCTCTGGTTGCTCAGCTTGAGCAAGATGTTCACCGGACTCGCGAAATTACTTCCCGTGAATTGGGTTCGGAGACTTCATGACCATCGATTGGCAACCACTCCAAAAAATCATTGGCGAACATGAGTCGTTTCTCCTGACATCGCATTGTCGAGCTGATTGTGATGCGCTAGGCAGCGAATTGGCCATGGCCGAGATTCTGGAGCAACTTGGCAAAAAAGTCCGCATTGTCAACGGCGACGAAGTGCCCCGGCATATTAGCTTTATCGACGCTGAAAATCGCATCGAAACTCTGGAGTCTGGAGTGACAGCTTCAGATTTGCAAGACACCGAAGTACTCATGGTCCTTGACACAAGTGCTTGGGTTCAACTGGGTCCCATGGCCGAGGTCGTGAAGAGATTCTCCGGCATCCGTGTGGTGATCGATCACCATGTGAGCCAGGACGACATGAAGGCGACCGTATTCAAGGACTCGACTTCAGAAGCAACCGGTCGCTTGATTCTCGAGCTTTGCAATGCCTTGAATGTTTCCGTCACCCCGTCGATAGCCCATCAGTTGTTTACAGCAATTGCAACAGACACTGGCTGGTTCCGGTTTGCCTCGGTCACCGAAAAGACATTCTCGGCACTGGCTCAACTTGTAGCCGCAGGGGCCAGTCCCCCCCAAGTTTTTGCGGCCCTCTACGAACGACATACTTTGGCACGGCTCAAGCTGAGAGCCCGCATATTAGAGAACATCAAGCCGCTCGTAGGTGGGAAACTAATGGTCACAGAGATCTTTCAGCAGGATTTTACCGAAACGGGTGCTGAACCAGCCGACACAGAGGACGTAATAAATACGTTGTTAACTGTCGCTGGGAGTCAAGTTGCCGTGATGTTTGTAGAGCTCAATCGCATCACGAAAGTGAGCCTTCGTAGTCGCACAGATTTCGACGTGCGTGCCGTCGCTGAACAGTTTGGGGGCGGAGGACATAAGGCTGCTGCCGGGATTGCCTACGAAGGGAGTCTTGCCGAAGCCCGCACTGCAGTGCTCAAAGTGTTGGAAGCAGAGTTGAAATGAAAGAAGCCAAAACAGCCAGAACAGAAATCAAAACCGTGTCGTGGAACCGCCGAACATTTTTTGAAATGCTCGCTGCGGTAGTCGCAGGCGGTGTGGCAATTGCCACACCCTTAGTGGCCGGGGTTGTCACATTTCTTTCACCTCTGCTCAAAAAGAACACCAGCCCAAAAGTGCGTGTCGCGCTACTAAGCCAGATTCCTGATGATGGCATGCCACGCAGCTTCCCGATCGTGGCTGACCACGTAGATGCCTGGACGAAGTACCCTGAACAGCGAATCGGATCTGTTTACTTAGTTCGCAATAAGGGAGAGGCTGAGCCAATAGCCCTTACTGCTAAATGCCCCCACGCAGGTTGCTTTATCGGCTACAAGCCCGGGGATGACTTGTTTCGCTGCCCATGCCATACAAGTGCCTTCAAGCTAGACGGATCACGTGAACGAGGCGATGCAGAAGTGGCTCCCCGTGGCATGGACCGTCTTCCGGTGGAACTTCGATCTGTCGCTTCTGCGGACGACAACGAGGCAGTCGAAGTCTGGATTGAATTCATCGATTTCCAAACTGGCCACAAAGAGGCAATCCGCACCGCATGAGTTCTCACCTGCGTAGTCTCGTAGATTGGCTCGATGATCGAACCGGCGTGCGCAGCCTGCTGCATGAAGCGCTCTACGAGCGCGTTCCCGGCGGGGCGAGGTGGCGCTATGTGTGGGGTAGCACACTAGTGATCGCCTTTGTGGCACAAATGATTACTGGTACGTTTCTCTGGATGGCCTACAGCCCCAGTACTCAAACTGCCTGGGAAAGTGTCTTTTATATTCAATATGAGATGCCAGGCGGCTGGTTGTTGCGTGGTCTGCACCACTACATGGCCCACGCGATGGTGGTACTTTTAGCGATCCATTTTGCTCAGGTCGTTTGGGACGGGGCTTATCGTGCCCCGCGAGAATTGAATTTCGTCATCGGCGTGGCGCTGATGCTCGTCGTATTTGGGCTTTCTCTCACAGGTTATCTCCTGCCTTGGGATCAGAAGGGCTACTGGGCCACGAGCGTCGGTACCAACTTGGCTAGTCAGGCACCTATCGTCGGCCCGGAGGTCAAGAAACTTGCCATCGGAGGTGTCGACTATGGGCATCACACGCTGACTCGGTTTCTAGCACTCCATGCCGGGGTGTTGCCAGGGCTCTTGATTGCCCTCTTGGTGCCGCACATTGCCCTGTTTCGCCGACATGGACTCCATGCAACCGAACCCCTCAAGGGTCCCGACGCCATGTTTTGGCCCGATCAATTGCTCAAAGACAGTGTGGCGGCCCTTGGGGTTCTGGCAGCAGTCTTAGCCTTGACGATCTATAGCGGGGAAGCGGAACTGACCGCACCAGCTGACCCTGCGACCCCCTACAACGCCGCGCGTCCAGAATGGTATTTCTTGTTCCTGTTCCAGTTCTTGAAATGGTTTCCAGGCGAATTGGAAGTTTGGGGAGCCTTTGTGATCCCCGGCGCAGTGGTCACGCTTCTTTTCCTGATGCCGTGGATTGGACGTAGTCGTGGCGGGCACCTGTTCAATGTGGGACTGCTTGTGGTCCTACTAGGGGGAATTATTTTGTTAACTGCCCAAGCTATTCGCGATGATTATTTTGCTACGTGGTATGAACGGACTGAAGCGAATTCGGACAAATACGATGCCTCGCAAGCGTTTCTCGATGCGAAGCAGGAAGCCGAACATGAAGCGGAACGGGTCATTGCGCTGGCCCAATCACCCGAAAAGATTCCTCCTACGGGTGCCCTTACTCTCATGGCAGAGGATCCTTTTTTGCAGGGGCCCAAGTTGTTTACTCAACACTGTGCGGGTTGTCACACGCACGAAGTCGACGGCCGACATAAGTTTGATATCGAATTCGATCCGAAAGAGTTCAGCCGTACCGCACAAAATTTTGGACTCAACCTGGTCGAGATTATTAGCCCCAAGCCAACAGCTCCCAATCTTTGGGGAGTCGGTGACAAGCTTTGGATGCAATCATTCATGAGCCCCCAACTGATCACGGACAGAAACCATTTTGGCTATGAGAATTCTCCATTTGCCCAAGGCGAAATGGTCAGCTTCATTCAAGAGGCCCATGGAGAAGAATTGTCTGAAGAAGAACGAAAAGCTGTTGATGAGGCGTTTGCCAGTATCAGCATCGCTTTGTGGCTAGACGCCGGTACAACAAGACTGGTCCATCCAGATGGCCTGAAAGAACTAGAAGAACAGGCAACGAGAGGACGAGAGCTAATTGCTGGCGGTCTTGCCGAAGTCCTGGAGAGCGGTATGAGTTGCATCGACTGCCACAAGTACCACGATGAGGGAGAGCTCGGTTCGGCACCTGACCTCACGGGCTACATGTCCCGCGAGTGGATGATCGAATTCATCCGTAATCCTGCTTCTGAACGCTTCTATGGCGAGTACAACGACCGCATGCCTGCCTTTGCACCGCACGACGATCCTCGGATGAACCAACTCGATGACAAAGCTATTGGTCTGATCGTCGATTGGCTGCGAGGAGATTGGGTTATGCCGGAGACAGTCGAAGCTCCGCTTTCCGATTGATGCTAGCACCGCCACTCGCTTGCTACGCAATCAGCAGAATCGTTACAGTTTAACAACTGCAGTGGTCGATTCTCTCTATGATAGTGCCCCAGCCGGAGTCACACCTGGCCCCGGGAATGAGACACTTTCCCGGATCGCGTGGCGATCCGGCTAGGTGCACTGTGAAGCCGACTCATCGTTCGCAAGGATTCTTCGCACATGTGGTGCCGCCAATGCCAGCAAGATGTGCCAGCCGTGGCACGTTCTTCCCAAGGACCTCTAGTGTGTCCTTGTTGCCGTAGGGAACTCAATCTGGGCAACCTAGCAGATGTTGCTGACACGGGAATTTCGCTGGATTGCTATGAGCAGGAGCCCCATGAGTACGAACCATCAGCGAGACCCATCGACAGCATCTCGCAAGGAGAGTCATACGAGAAGCTCAGACGGATTGGGCGACAGCTACGTTCACCCTATCGCACAGAAATCAGTATTAGCTCACCACCGACAGCATCAGGCTCGTGGCGTTCCTTATCGATGAGTAACGACGCTAGCGATGCTCCTCAACTTCGGCAAGTTGCGAAGCAGGCCCAGCAAGATGAATTGTCCAACAGTACTCAAACTTCCTGGTTGCTATGCTGCTTACTTGCGATTGGAACAGTAGGATTTGCAGCCGGAGTGTTGGTACTCGCTGGTTCAGCGGCTTTCGACTTGGCCCAAGTCTGGCAGTGGGGAATGACGACCACTATCGCGGCCGAAGGTCTGCTGATTGTGGCGCTCACCTGGATGGCCACGCGACTCTGGTACAACAGTCGCCGTCTGAATCATCAATTGCGGGGAGTTGACGAACAGTTAGTCGAAATCCACGAAATGGCTGGCTCTCTCTCAGCGGGCCAACTCTCTGCCAGTCAGAACTACTATCACCACTTTAGCCAAGTGGCGAATCCGCACATGTTGGTCGCCAATCTGCGCGGGCAAGTTGATCAGCTTGCTGAGCGAATCGGGGGCTAACTCTCTCAGACCCTAGCTAACTCGGCTCGCAATTTCTTCGACCACGTCATCCACTTTCACGCGCCATTGTTCCAGCGTATCCCGGTCGCGAATGGTGACCGTCTGATCCGTTAGTGACTGCCCGTCGACGGTAATGCAGTAAGGAGTGCCCGCTTCGTCCTGGCGACGGTAGCGGCGACCAACGGCCCCTTTCTCATCGTAAAATGCAGGAAAGCGTTTTTTGAGAGCTCGATAGATTTCTTGAGCTACCTCGGGCATGCCGTCTTTCTTTACTAGGGGGAAAACGGCTGCTTTGATCGGGGCGATGCGTGGATGGAATTTCATCACCACACGTGTCTGCATCTGCCCTTTGTCATCGGGAGCAGCGTCTTCGGTGTACGCCTCGCACAGAAAGGCCAATGCTCCTCGATCGGCACCCGCAGATGGCTCGATCACATGCGGTGTGAAACGCTCATTGGTCACTTCATCGCGGTACTGCAAATCGCGACCACTCCCCCGATATTTCGGTTTTCCATCTTCGCCGAGTTCAACTTCCAGGCAACCCTGGGCGTTCTTGACGAGCTTGCCCTCCATGTGGCTGCGGAGATCAAAATCGCCACGGTGGGCGATTCCTTCTAACTCGCCATATTCTCCGTCGGGGAGAAAAGGAAAAGCATACTCAATATCGGCCGTGCCGACTGAATAGTGGCTCAGCTCGTCTTTATCATGTTCGCGCAATTGCAATCTGTCCCCGGCCAGGCCCAAATTTGTGTACCACTTCATCCGACGATCACGCCAATATTCGTACCATTTGCGCGACTCATCAGGATGACAGAAAAACTCGATTTCCATCTGCTCGAACTCTCGACTACGGAAGGTAAAATTCCGCGGCGTGATTTCATTGCGAAAACTCTTGCCCACTTGCGCGATGCCGAAGGGGATTTTAACCCGAGTGCTGTCGATCACATTCTTGAAATTGACAAAAATTCCTTGGGCCGTTTCCGGACGTAAAAACGCCCGGCCCTCCTCCCCAGCCAGTGCTCCAATGGTGGTGGGAAACATGAGATTGAATTCGCGAGGCTCGGTAAGTGTGCCAATCTCCTTGGCTTCTGGTGCAAACACTGCCTCCAGGCTGTCCACCTTATCCAAAGAGAGTACAGTACCTTCCCAAATCAGTTGGGCAGTATCCTTTGCACGCAGATTGAATGCCTTTAGTGCTCGGCGTTCCAAGTCAGCGTCTTCTTCTTCCGCCTCGGCCAATGTCGTGACAAATACCTTTTTTCCTTTGGCTTCTACCCATCGGCCTCGAAGTTGATCAAATCGGTAGCGTTTCTTCGATTCGCGGCAATCGACCATCATGTCGCAGAACAAATCAAAATGCCCCGAACACTTCCACACTTGTGGATGCATGATGATCGTGCAGTCTAGCCCGGTCATTTCATAGGTACTTGGGGCGCCTTGCGAAATAGCCATTTCGTCGTGGCCCGTCACCATATCCTGCCACCAAGCGTTCTTGATGTTGCGTTTGAGCTCCACGCCCAACGGGCCGTAGTCCCAGAAGCCGTTGAGACCACCGTAGATTTCACTCGATTGAAATAAGAATCCTCGCCGTTTGCAGAGCGAGACCAACTTTTCCATTTCCATGTCTGATCGCCTTCAAGATTGTAGCCGCGGTAAATTGCGAAACCGCAAGTGTAACTGGAGAGGTTGCAAAACGTCTACCGCAGCGTGATTTGCCCCGTGCTACTGTCCCATTCGGGGACTACGGCGAGTGTATCTAGCTGAGCACAAAGGCGAAGATCCTCCTCATGGCCAATGGCCAAGAGATTTTTCCCGCCTGGCGTGCTTTTCAATTCCCAGGCTAACTGCTCACTTGGCGAGCGACGGTTAGCCTTTGCCCCAATCAATAGTTCCTGCCATTCCCGATGAGCAGAATCTGCCCATTCGTTTGTTTGCCAGAGATCAGGTCCTGAAAGCCGCAACATCTCATCCGTGATTGCCCCGGCAGCCAAGATATCCTCACGGGTGACAATTCCATTTGTCCCCGCGCAAAGTATGTCGACCCGCTGAGCAGAAAGTACTGCGGTGGCAACTGCGACCCGGTTCACCGCTGCTCCCACGAAGACCCGTTCTGCAATACGAGAATGAAGCAGAGCCCGTGTGCCATTGGTCGTGGTGAACAGCACAGTACGGCCAAATACTTGATCGGGAGTGTACTCCGCCGGAGAATTTCCCAAATCAAAACCTTCGATCAATTCCCCGCCCCGCTCACCACCCAGTACGACATTTTCACGTCCCAGTTTCTCCACACGGTCTGCCACGTCACCAATTTCCAGTAAGGGCACAACAGCCGACGCCCCGGCTTTCAATGCGTGACAAATGGTCGTGGAAGCCCGCAGCAGATCGACGACAATCACTGTACTGCCTGCCAGATCGCTCTCGGCAACAAACTGCGGCAAGTAGTGGACGTTGAGAATCAAGGGAATGCGGAATTCGGATTGAGGGATTGTGGAACTACGAGTCGGGGCGTCCCTGCCCCCGAATAAACCCATTGTATCGGAGAGTTCCAGGTGGTTAGCGCTAGCAGGTCAGCCATTCTACTGCGATACTGATGAGAATGACAGGTAACGCTGTCCAAACCTCCCACCTCAAAATCCCAATCTCCATGGCAACCGTCGATAAATCTGGCAACCGCGTACGGGAAATGTTCGGAGAGATCGCCGCGCGCTATGATTTCTTGAATCACTTATTGTCACTCAACATTGACAAGTACTGGAGGTGGCGTACTGTGCGGGCGGTTCCTCCGCATCCTGAGGCGAGAATTCTCGACCTCTGCACCGGGACAGGCGACCTGGCTTTTGCCTACAACAAAGCAGCAAAAGGAAAGGCTCAGATTATCGGTGCCGATTTCTGTCTGCCAATGCTTGCGATTGGACGTGAAAAAGGAATGAAGTCGAATGCTTCAGCAGTCAATTTCATCGAGGCCGATGCACAGCAGATTCCCCTTGATGATGACCAGTTCGATATCGTCTCGGTGGCGTTTGGATTGCGCAACGTGGCAGACACCGACCAAGGCCTCGCCGAGATGGTGCGTGTCTGTGCTCCAGGCGGCAAGGTAGCTGTGCTGGAGTTTTCAACTCCGAGCTGGCAACCTTTTGGTGCCTTTTACAACTGGTATTTCCGGCATGTTTTGCCCCGAATTGGCCAACTGATCGCGAGGAACTCCCATGCGGCCTACGACTATCTGCCGACAAGTGTTGGCCAATTCTTACAGGGTGAGGAGTTGGCTGAGCGAATGCGCGACGCGGGGCTGGTTGACGTGGGATTCCGGGGACTTACGCTAGGAGTTGCGACACTATACGTCGGCACAAAGCCGTAGCCTTCAAGTAGAAAGTGAATTCTTCGGGGATCGTTTTTTTATGGCAAACAGACCAAGAAGAGTATGCGTTGGAATCACAGGTGCCAGCGGCGCTGTTTACAGTGTGAGATTGATAGAAGTACTGCTCGCTACGGGGCACGACGTTCACCTCTCGATTAGTCCCAGCGGTGCCCATGTCATTCGAGAGGAAATGGATCTAAGTGTTGACCTGGAGGATTTTAAGCCTGCACAGTTGATGCTCGACGATGTGAAGCATGCCTCGGATAGTAAGATTCAACTCTTGCAAGCTAGTGCTGGCATCGGCACGGCAGATAGCAACGTTCTCTCTGTAGAATCGGGCCGCGTCGGCGATATTTTCTATCACCACTTCCAAGACTTCCAAGCACCCATAGCTAGTGGGTCTTTTCTAACCCAGGGAATGATCGTCTGTCCTTGCTCGGGAACAACGCTCAGTGCCGTTGCCCACAGTTCTGCAGGGAATCTGATCCAACGAGCAGCCGAAGTTCACCTAAAAGAACGACGTAAACTTATCATCGTCCCCCGCGAGACTCCCCTTTCGCTGCCACAAATTGAAAACATGCGTCTAGTTACCTTAGCTGGAGCGATCGTCATGCCTGCCGCCCCTGGTTGGTATCACGGAGTGACAACCCTTCGTGACTTGGTCGACTTCATGGTCGCAAGACTCTGCGATCAGCTCGGCATTGATAATTGCCTGATTAATCGTTGGGGTGTGGAATAATCTTCGCGAGCCGGGGCGTACTTGCCCCCGATTGATCTCATGCTGCAAACGATCCGCAACCTTTTATCGCTGATTCGCTTTAGCCACACCTTGTTTGCGTTGCCTTTTGCACTTCTGGCAGCAATGATGGCCTGGAAACTCCGGGCTCTAAGATTCGCTTATCTTGATTCCAATGTGAGAGAGGCCATGGCGAATTACCAAGGCCTTTCGGAGATATCGCCTTCAACGGAAAACTTGCCGGCCTTTCAGATGCGATGGCAGGAACTCCTGGGAATTCTTCTCTGCATGATCACCGCCCGCAGTGCTGCGATGGCTTTCAATCGATTGGTCGACCGTCGACTTGACGCCGAGAACCCCCGTACTTCCGGACGGCACCTCCCGGCCGGGATCCTCAGCGTGCCCCAAGTAGCGACATTCACCGCAGCTTGCGGCTTAGCGTTCATCGCTAGCACGTTACTTTTTCTCCCCAATCCTCTTCCGCTTTACCTGAGTGTGCCAGTGCTCGTATTTATCTGCGGATATAGTCTAGCCAAACGGTTCACTTCACTCGCTCATGTATGGCTAGGAACCGCACTGGCACTATCGCCCATAGCAGTCTGGATCGCTATTCGGGGTAGTATTGTATTAGGGAATCCCGCTGATCTTCTCCCAGCTCTGGTATTGGGTGGAGCGGTTCTTACTTGGGTGACGGGTTTCGACATCATCTACGCATGTCAAGATTTCGAGTTCGACCGCTCTCAGGGCCTGCGCAGCATCCCCGCTAGACTAGGAATCGACCGATCGCTGAAGCTTGCTGCTACCTGCCATGGAGGAACGGTTCTACTACTAGCCTTGCTGCCAATCGTTTATCCCCACTTTGGAGTACTTTACTGGATAGCGTTATCTGCCGTGGCAGGTCTCTTGGTCTATGAACATGCTTTGGTGCGACCCGATGACTTGGATCGCGTCAATGTCGCGTTTTTTCAGGTGAATGCAGTGATCAGTCTAGGACTCTTTGCGGTTAGCACCCTGGACCTTTGGCTAGGTAGCAGGTGATAATGCTGAATCAACTAAGGCGTCAATGAATCGGGGTCGAGGACGACCCGGCTCGCCCCCAAATCACTCACAACAGACCACCTATTTCTATGCTCCGTACATCTTCTCCCATCTTGCAGCCGATTCGCGAAAAAGTAGAAGCCGGCGAGCGGCTTTCGCTCGACGATGGTGTTTTGCTCTACCAACGTGAGGTGCCTCTCCCCGAATTGGGGGAACTGGCCAATCTAGTTCGTGAGCGCAAGAACGGTAATTTTGCCTATTACAACATCAACACGCATCTGAATCCCACCAACGTATGCGTCTATCGCTGCACTTTCTGTGCATTTCGGGCCGATCTCCGCGATGAAAAGGGATACTGGATGAACGACGAGCAGATCCTCGCCCGTGGACAGGAAGCCGTCGATGCCGGGTCGACAGAAATGCACATCGTCGGCGGACTGCACCATCAGGCCAAGTATGATTGGTACCGCAGAGTGCTCAGCGTGCTGCACGAAGCCTATCCAGAATTGCACCTCAAGGCCTGGACACCTGTGGAAATTGACTGGTTTGCTCGGCAAACGCAGAAGCCAATCCGCTGGGTGCTGGAAGACATGATCGACGCGGGCCTGGGCAGCCTCCCCGGTGGAGGCGCCGAGATTTTCCATCCTGAAGTCCGCCAACAAATCTGCGAGCACAAGGCTGACTCGGCCCGTTGGTTTGAGACCCATCGCACAGCCCACGAGCTAGGGCTGCGTTCTAACTGCACCATGCTCTATGGCCACATCGAACAGCCTTATCACCGCATCGATCACTTGATTCGGCTACGCGATTTGCAAGACGAAACAGGTGGATTCCAAACGTTCATTCCGCTGGCGTTTCATCCCGACAACACGGGACTGAGCCACATTACCAAGCCCTCGGGTCCAATGGATCTTCGTACGATGGCCATTAGTAGGCTGATGCTCGACAACGTACCGCACATGAAGGCGTACTGGATCATGCTGGGCGTTGGGACTGCCCAGGTCGCCCTAGCCTACGGTGCCGACGACATCGACGGCACAGTGCGTCACGAGCTGATATACCACGACGCGGGGGCCGAAACGCCTGAAATCCTCTCTGTTGAGGCTATCCGCAGGCTGATTGAGGAGGCCGGAAGAGAACCCGTCGAGCGGGACACTCTCTACCACCGTGTCGAAAGGGACGGCTCGCAATGGCAAACTGGGGCGGAAATTGCCGTAGGTTGAGCTATCTTCCCGCATTTGCCTCGAATGTCGTATAATTCATCGTGCCGGCTACGGTTGTCGCTCGGTGAACCCTTCGCTAGGCTGCTACGTAGTAAACTACTATCCTTTCTTGAGCGGGAAGTCAGCTTTATAATCTCGAGGCCAGATAAGACATGTTTTTCGATCCGTATTATTTCCTGTATATCGCTCCTGCCCTTGTGCTCGCGTTCTGGGCACAGATGCGGGTGAAGAGCACGTTCGCGGCGGCTCAGAAGGTTCACACATCGCTGAGCGGCGCTGCTGCTGCGCGACATATACTCGACTCGGCTGGATTGCAAAATGTCGCCATTGAGCAAGTCGCCGGCCATTTGTCCGATCATTACGATCCTCGCGACAAGGTATTGCGTCTGAGTCAGGACGTTTTCGGTGCCCGTTCCGCAGCCGCAGTTGGAATCGCTGCTCATGAGGCGGGACATGCCTTGCAGGATGCTCAGAATTACGCACCGCTAGTGCTCCGCAATGGTGCCGTTCCTGCAGCTACCTTTGGTGGCAACGCAAGTATGATCATGTTGATCGCAGGTATGCTTCTCTCCCCTAAAATCCCTGCTTTAGGGATATTGGTTCCATTGGGTATTGCCGCGTTTGCTTGCGTCGTGGTATTTCAATTGATCAATCTCCCCGTAGAATTCAACGCCAGCGCCCGAGCCAAACGACTCTTGGTCGATCACGGCATCGTAGCAACTGACGACATGGTTTACGTGAACCGCGTGCTGAATGCGGCCGCTTGGACCTACGTGGCCGCTACTTTGCAGGCAGTACTAACGCTGCTCTATTACATCATGCGTTTTTACGGCAACCGAGACTGATCGCCTCTCAAATGGCACTCTGTATCTCCTACCGCAAGGCGAGCACACTCCCGGTTCATTTTCCTGGACTCGTTCCCGAATCGATCGGGGAAGCATCTCTCGCCGAAATTGAGCAGTTGCCAATCCTCCACGGTCGGTACCAGGTGCCGCTTGCAGAACTGTTCGAGGTGACCGGCGATGCAAGTGACATGCGACTGGAGTTCCACGGCGATTTTTCCCATGCTCACAGCATCGGTGCCGAGATGACTGAGGGCACTATTCACGTCAATGGAAACGCAGGACACAACGTCGGCATCAGAATGCGTGGAGGAGAAATCCATATCTCTGGCGATGCCGGCGATTCATTGGGCTGCGAAATGATTGGTGGAACCATCCGTGTGGGTGGTTCTGCAGGCAACTTGGTCGGCGGTGCCCGAAGCGGATCGCGTCGTGGCATGGCGGGAGGCACGATACTTATTGGCGGCGCTGTCGGAGACCAGGCCGGCTACCGAATGCGTCGCGGATTGATCGCTATTGGCGGTAGCGCTGGCAAACTTACCGGTTACAACATGCTTGCCGGTACGATCGTTGTGTTGGGGAAATGCGGTGCCCGAGCCGGCGCCGGCATGAAGCGCGGAACACTCTTTTTGCTAGGGGAAAGTGCAGAGGAACTATTGCCAACATATCGTTCAGCAGGGACTACCAATGCAGCAGTGTTGCCTCTCATCGGAAGGCATCTGCAATCGCTCGGGTTTATCGAAAACATGCAACCGTTTGAGCAGAACTACGAACTCTTCCACGGCGATTTCGTTACACTCGGTCGGGGGGAGATTCTCCTCTCAAGTTAGTTGGCGATAGACAAACTTGCTATGATGAACTCCTGAATTCACACTTCCCTTTCCGCTGAGACCTGTGTGGCAAAGCAAATCGACAATGTGACCTGCGTATCCTGCGGCTGCTTGTGTGATGACTTAGCTGTTCAGATTGCCGATGGCCAGATCACTTCTGCCGAGCGAGCCTGCAGCATCAGCCAACCCCTATTCGTTGCTAGCCAAGAAAATAAGACAGTTACAGCAGAGATCGAAGGCAAGGAAGTTTCTCTCGAAGCGGCAATTGATCGTGCCTCCGAGATCCTGGATAGCAGTTGCTCGCCGCTTATCTGGGGCCTCGCGGAGAGTACGATTGAGGCACAGCGGAAAGCCATCGCATTGGCGGACCGATTGGGTGGTACTGTTGACCCAGCCCTTTCACCTTTTCATCGTGCAGCACTCATTGCCTTGCAATCCGTTGGAATCTCCACTTGCACTTTGGGCGAAGTGAAACAGCGAGCAGACGTAGTCCTTTTCTGGGGCTGCGATCCCATGACAACACACCCTCGGTTCTTCGAGAGATTCATTGATCCACCATGCAAGTTCACTGCCACTGGCCGAAACTTAGTCGTCGTCGATGATGAGCGACATGAGACTGCCTCGCTTGCAAATGAATTCCTTCAGATCGAGCCTGGCGCCGATTTTGAAGTGCTCTCCACGCTGCGTGCCATCGTTGCAGAAGTGGAAATTGAAAGTGAAACAGTTGGCAGAGTCTCCCTTGCTCAACTTCAAGCACTGTCTAACACGCTGAAAGCTTCCAACTACCCAGTCCTATTCTTCGGCTCCGGAATTGCAGAAGACGAAGATGCGTCGAGTACGCTAGAATCGCTTTTCCTTCTAGTCCGCCAATTGAATGACCATTCACGGTGCTCGGCGATCGGACTGGGCGGGCCAATTGCCGAAAATGTGCTCACGTGGCAAACTGGATATCCCTGCGGGGTGAATTTCGCTACGGGATATCCGCGTTTTGATCCAGTAGCCTATTCAGCGACCAGGCTACTAGAAAGTGGCGAAGCGGATGCCCTGCTGATGTGTGGCAAAAGTGGATTTCAGCACCTTGCAAAGGCAGCCCGCGAGAAACTTCATGACATGCCTGTCGTACTTCTGGAGCCAGCCCAATCAGCACCATACGATAATAATCAGTTCGTTCCCACCGTACGAATTCCCCTGGCTAGAGTAGGCATTCACACAGGAGGGACTGTGTTTAGAATGGACGGCGTTCCACTGCCACTTCGGCAGTTGACTCAGTCCTCACACCTCAGCGAAGAAGAAGTTCTCACAGCAATTCTGGAAGGCGTACTCAAAACATGCTGCTAATTCTCCATCTTGCACGAATCTTACTCGTGGCTTTCATTGCATCCTTGGTTCTTAACCATCCATTGCATGCTAAAGACTTGCGTGGTTTTGCTACTGAGAATCCGGGTGACACCGTGCAATCTGTAGCAAACGACGAGGACTTTATGGTCCCGTACGTTTGTTCGATTCCTGGGACATACGCAACATTCGAGATGGTGCCCGTCCCTGGCGGTGAGTATTTGCTCGGCAGCCCTAAGAGTGAAGCCAATCGCAATGAAGATGAAGGACCCCAAGTGACCGTAAAGGTTTCCCCGTTTTGGATAGGAAAGTGCGAAGTTTCGTGGGCCGAGTATCGTGCGTTTATGGCGCAATACGAAGCTTTCAAGAAACTCGATAGCCTAAGATTCGCCAGATCACGAATGGAATCAGCGAAGAAAGAAGTCGATGCCCTCCCAGAGGTGAAGAAGTATTTCGACGAGCAGAAAACCGAGGTGGACGCGGTCACCTGTCCCACGCCGCTCTACGACTCCAGCTTCACTTATGCTCCTGGGGAAGAGCCGAATCAACCAGCGGTGACTATGACACAGTTTGCCGCCAAACAGTACACGAAATGGTTGAGCGGTATCACTGGAGAGCAATACCGACTGCCGACTGAAGCGGAGTGGGAGTATGCCGCCCGAGCTGGAAGTGAGACGGCTTATTCATTTGGGGACGATCCCGAGTCGATCGAAGAGTATGGATGGTACGAAGACAACTCCGATTTTGAAACGCATCCGGTTGGCAGCAAACAACCCAATGCCTGGGGGCTCCACGACATGCATGGCAACGCCGCTGAGTGGGTGCTCGATGCGTACGAACCTGAACACTACTCGCAACTGAAGTCTGATATTAGCGCCGCTGAAGCGGTTGCCTGGCCAACAAGATTATTTCCTCGCGTGATTCGCGGTGGAAGCTGGCTCAGTTCTCCCGGCGATTGCCGCAGTGCTGCCCGGCAGCAGTCCGATGACCCCGAGTGGAATCTTTCGGATCCCAATCTCCCCAAGAGTCCTTGGTGGTTTACAGAGGAGCAGGCGACGGGGGTCGGTTTCCGAATTCTCCGCCCTCTGGAGCCCATGGACACCGAGATGCAGAAAAAAGTGTGGGACGCCGACATCAAGAGAATCCAACAAGACGTCGCCGACCGATTGGACGAGGGTCGTGGGGCACAAACGGCTGCGGACAAGCAGTTGCCTGAGGCCGTCGACGCATTGAAATTATCCGGAAAAATTCAATGACGCTTTAGGAGTCGCTCGATAGGTTGGCAAAAATGCCCTCCTATGTGATAATTTCCCTACTAGCTTCGACTCGACTCTTTTTTCCTCTCATGACTGGAGAATCCTGAAATGCCGTCTCAAAGTTCTTCCGACATCACTCCTTCGCGCCGTGACTTTGTCAAGCAATCAACCGCAGTGGTTGCCGGTGGCATGGCGCTGGCGACTAATTTGAGCAAGGTACAAGCAGGTACTCCCCTTGGCGACAAGCAGATCAAAGTCGCCCTCATTGGTTGTGGGGGACGGGGCACTCAGGCGGCCGCTCAGGCCCTGTCGACAAATGGCAACGTGACCTTATGGGCTATGGCCGATGCTTTCGACAAGCGAATTGAGCAATCTCTTACCAAGCTAAACCGAACGCTTGAACAAAATCTGGGTGAGGGTTCCGAGGAGATTATCGCTGAGAAGATTCAAGTTCCCCTCGACCGACAGTTTGCTGGACTCGATGGTTATCAAAAGGCCATCGATAGCGGTGTCGATCTAGTTATACTCGCCACGCCACCTGGCTTTCGTCCGCCCCAATTCGAGGCAGCTATCGAGGCTGGCAAACATGTTTTCACAGAAAAGCCGCTCGCCGTCGATGCTCCTGGTGTCCGTCGGGTACTCGCTGCCGGAGAATTGGCGGACCAAAAAGGACTCTGTGTTGGAGTGGGGTTGCAACGTCACCATCAGCCGATTTACTTGGAGACCGTCAAGCGTTTACAAGAAGGTGCCATCGGCGACATTCTGCTCACACGCGTCTATTGGAATAGCGGACCGTTGTGGGTGCGAACCAAGACGGATTTCTTTCAGAGCTATGGCCATGAGCCGACAGAAATGGAGTATCAGGTCAACAATTGGTACTACTTCAACTGGCTTTGTGGCGATCACATTGTCGAGCAACACATTCACAATATCGACGTCAGCAACTGGGTTAAGCAAGCCCACCCTGTAATGGCGAAAGGAATGGGGGGGCGAGAACGTCGTACGGCACCAGAATACGGGCAGATTTTTGATCATCATGCTGTCGAGTTCACTTATCCCGATGGTTCGACCATGATGAGCGAATGTCGTCACATGGATGGCTGTTGGAATCAAGTCGCCGAATTTGCTGCTGGCACAAAGGGAACTGCTGATATCAGTCGGGGGAAGATTATAACTCCCTCTGGAGAGTGGCAATTCTCGAGTGAAGAAACCATTGACCCATACCAGCAGGAACACGATGACTTATTTGCCGCAATTCGTAGCGGACAGCCCTACAATGAGATTCCTTATGGTGCCGAAAGTACAATGACGGCCATCTTGGGTCGTATGGCCACTTACTCCGGCAAGCTTCTTGAATGGGATGACGCAATCAATTCCGATATTGATATTTCGCCCAAGGAATACAGCTTCGCTGCCGCACCACCCGTCGTACCAGACAAGAACGGAAACTATCCTGTACCTGTTCCTGGTGTGACGAAAGTCATATAAGCGATGATCGAGTCTATCGACCATGTCAACTTGGTCGTTCGCGATTTGGCGCGAATGACGGAGTTTTACCGTGATGTGTTAGGCTGCCGCCTTACCAAGGAAGTCAGCATTTCAGGGACGTGGATCGACGAGGTTGTGGGGCTCTCGGGGGTCGAGGCGGATGTCGTCTACCTCGACCTGCCCGAAGAAGGACCGCGGATCGAGCTGATTGCCTATCGCAGCCCGGCAGGAGTGGAACCAGCAGTTCTCAATTCACCCAACCTGTACGGCTTGCGGCACCTGGCATTCCGCGTGTCGGAGATCGATATGCTGGTATCCAAACTGCAATCAGCCGATGTAAAGTTTCAGAGTGAAATAAAATCGGTTCCCGAAACTCAGGTCACCTACAATGGCGGAGTAAAGAAGCGGCTCGTCTATTTTCGCGATCCCGAGGATAATCTCCTGGAATTCTGTGAATATAAGTGAAACGTTAATGCACCACATTCTGGGGATTGCCTGACAAGAATGCAGCAACATTGTTCACTACGATCTGCATTAGTCGAGTCCGTGAACTCAAAGTAGCCCAAGCGAGATGCGGAGTGATGAAACAATTTGGGGCCAGAATAAGCGGGTGATCAGCCGGTGGAGGCTCTACAGAAAGAACATCAAGTCCTACCCCAGCGATTTCGCCATTTGACAACGCGTTGGCCAGCGCAGACTCATCGATAAGTTGACCGCGACTCGTATTTATCAAGTATGCTGAACTCTTCATCGCCTTGAGTAGCTCTTCGTTGACCAGCTCCTTGGTTTCAGGCGTGAGAGGACAATGTAAACTGACCACATCTGCACTGCGAATCAACTCATCGAGATCGACCATCCGCACATAGTCAGGATGCTCTCCCTGAGAACGCGTGGTCGCAATCACTTTCATGCCGAAGGCATGCGCCAGTTTGGTGACGGCACGACCAATTTCGCCGAAGCCCACGATTCCCAGGGTAAGTCCACTGAGTTCGATGAGCGGTGTGTCCCAGAAGCACCAATCGGGAGCCTCTGACCACTTTCCATTGCGAACCGCAATCGCATGACCTCCAACATGCTGGGCAAGATTCAATAAATGTGCAATCGTCAATTGAGCAACTGAAGCGGTCGAGTAGCTGGGAACATTAGTGACCACGACTCCCTTCCTGCGGGCAGCGGTGAGATCGACAACATTGGTCCCCGTCGCGGTAACCCCGATGTAGCTCAACTGGGGGAGTTGCTGGAGCGTGGCTTCGGAAAGAACTACTTTATTAGTAAGTACGATCTTCGCATCAATGATTCGCGGAAGCACTTCCTCAGCGGACGTACGGTCAAATACTTTGCATTCCCCCAGTTTTTCTAACGCTTCCCAAGCAAGATCGCCATGGGTTAAGGTATAGCCGTCGAGGACAACGATTTGTGGTGATTCTTTCATGATTTCATCAGGGCGGTTGTTAGAACAAGGATTGCAGTAAGTCTACTTTCAATACCCTTCGCTTAGGGAGAGGGAAACCACATGAAATTGCTACGATTTGGTGAACCAGGACACGAGCAACCTGGTTTATGGGACAACGATGGCAACATTCGCTCGCTTTCAGAAGTCATCCCCGATTTGGCAGGAGACATTCTTTCTGATGCATCATTTCAGAAGCTCAACAAGATTGATGTTTCTGCCCTCCCCTTGGTCCAAAAAGAGGTGCGACTCGGGCCATGTGTCGCCGGTACTAGCAAGATCATCGGTATCGGCCTCAACTATGCAGACCACGCTGCTGAAACAGGTGCTAAGGTTCCGACTGAGCCTGTCCTCTTCATGAAGGCCACCACATCGATCTCAGGTCCGAACGACGCAATCGAAATCCCGCGAGGCTCGGAGAAGACTGATTGGGAAGTGGAACTCGGCGTGGTCATCGGCAAGCGAGCCAAGTACGTCTCCAAGGACGATGCCTTTTCGCATGTAGCGGGCTACTGCGTGGTGAACGATGTCTCTGAGCGTTCGTTCCAAAAAGATCGTTGCGGCACTTGGGACAAGGGCAAAGGCTGCGACACTTTTGCCCCTTTGGGTCCCTGGCTGGTGACTCGCGACGAAGTCCCTGACCCGCAAAACTTGCGACTGTGGCTAGAGGTCGATGGCCACCGCTACCAGAATGGCTCGACCAGTACGATGATTTTTGATGTAAAGACGCTGGTGAGTTACATCAGTCAATTCATGACCCTCCTACCAGGTGACGTCATTACCACCGGTACGCCCCCAGGCGTCGGGATGGGCCAGCAGCCCAACGTCTTTCTCAAACCTGGGCAAACTGTGCGATTGGGAGTCGAGGGCCTCGGCGAACAGGAACAACAGACCATCGCAGCGAAATAAGCTTCGCCTGCCTAACACTCAGGCCGCGGTCTTAAGATAGAGCCAATCCCTGGGCGTTCCCCGCCTTTTAAATTATACAAACACCTTGAGGGCTTGCGGCAACACCTCGGCGCTGAAGGGAGTGTTCCCCATCAGTTCACCATCCAGATTGAGGGCGTCGCAACTCCTTGATTCGATACCGAAAGAACTCACCTGGTAGTTCTCCACGAAGGAAAGCGACAGATGCGAACCGTCTAAGATTGATCGAAACAGCTGTAGCATCTGCCAGCGCGAAGCATGCCGCAGCACGACGAGATCGACTTTGCCATCGTGGATCTCGGCCCTGGGAGCGAGCAACATGCCTGTTCCCGTCTTCTTCGTGTTACATGCGATAACCAGTTGGAATTCATCCTCTATCGACTGGTCATCTAGTTTCAGCTTCACGCTACGGACTATCGGTCGAGCTATTTGCCATAGTGTAGCCGCCGAGTACCGCACTGTTCCCAAGAGGCGAAGACGCTCAGCAAGGCGTGCAATGTCAGTAACTGCTCCCCAACCAACGATGTTAACGCAGTACACGCACTCCTTTGGCATAGTCACTCGTACGACGTCGATCAAGTGAGTCTTGCCTCGCAAGATTATTTCCGCCGCACTCATGGGCTCGTGACAACCAAGGTGGTCATGGAGCGTATTACCAGTGCCGGCAGGAATGATGCCCAAATCGAATTGAGCCTTGTCCTCCCTCGCAAGAAGTCCGTTCACCACTTCATGTACCGATCCATCTCCTCCGACAACGCAGATGGCATCCGTCACAGAGGGATCAAGCGATTCGGCCAACTCGCGCCCGTGTCCAGCATGTTCGGTAGGATAGACAACGACTTCTGCCCCAGCTTCGACAAACAAGGGGCGAACCTGCTCCCAGATCGCAATGGCACGTCGGTTCCCTCCATAAGGATTTACAATAACTGCGTAACGTTTGGGGTTCATAGGTGAACAGTTCTTGCGATATCATGGGTCAGAAAGATTTCCGCAAGTGGCATTATTGCTTATGTCGTCTGGTTTGTCGCTCCTCACCGCTGACCAAGAGAACCCCTATGAAAGCCTTTGAAGCAGTCCAACACTATTTTGATCGCGCCGCAGACCAACTCTCTCTGACCGACAATATGAGAACTTTGCTGATGACGGCCAAGCGAGAAGTGCAGGTCCAGATTGCTGTGGAGCGGGACAACGGCCAATTGCAGACCTTTATCGGCTATCGCGTACAACACGACGATTCTCGCGGACCGATGAAAGGGGGACTGCGCTATCATCACGAAGTAGACCTCGACGAAGTCAGAAGTCTTGCTTCACTGATGACCTGGAAGACGGCCGTCGTGAATATTCCCTATGGTGGTGCCAAAGGAGGTATTGCGGTCGATGTCCACTCGCTCAGCACACGCGAGCGAGAGCGGATCACGCGCAAATTTGTCGACGAAATCCATGACATCATCGGCCCCGACACCGACATCCCTGCTCCCGACATGGGTACCGGACCTGAAGAAATGGCCTGGATCATGAACCAACACAATAAGTACCACGGTTTTAACCCGGGTGTCGTCACTGGCAAGCCGGTCGAGTATTACGGAATTCCCGGTCGTGGAGAAGCAACTGGACGTGGAGTGGGAATCCTGGCCTTGAAGATGCTTGGTCGCCTGGGTCACAAAGCAGAGAAGACTCGCGTGGCAATCCAAGGCTTTGGAAACGTCGGTACGCACGCTGCCCAATTCTTGCATGAATCCGCCTGCAAGGTGGTCGCCATTAGCGATTTGAGTGGGGGCTACTACTGCGAGTCGGGCATCGATGTTCCCGCAGCACTTCACCATGCGGAGGTGAATGATCGATCGCTGGCCGGCTTTGCGGGAGTGGAGCACATCACTAACGAGGCATTATTGGAACTCGATGTCGAAATGCTGATACCCGCTGCTCTGGGTGGAGTAATTACCTCTGAGAATGCTCCCCGGGTTCGTGCACCATTGATCATCGAGGCTGCCAACGCCCCGGTACGACCTGATGCCGATGATATTCTCACGGAGCAGGGCGTAAAGATCTTGCCAGACATCTTGGCCAATGCGGGCGGTGTGACCGTCAGCTATTTCGAGTGGGCCCAAAACAGGCAGTACTACAACTGGAATCTCGACCGTGTGCGTCAAGAACTCGATCGAGTCTTGTCAGCTGCTTTCGAAGAAGTGTGGGATCTTGCTCAGCAGGAGAATGTCAGCCTCCGCACAGCGGCCTTTATGCTAGGCATCAGTCGAGTGGGCCGAGCCACGGTGCTGGCAGGAATTACCTGAAAAAGAGGAGATTCGCCGCATCAAGAGACAGTTTGACACGAAGTTGAGTTACTCGCAGTTCTGTTTTTGTCGTATAATTCAGCAGGAATTAGCGGAAGCAACCAAATCTCACCAAGAACAGAACCTTATATTCAGGAACTCCAGTGCCATGCCCCACGAATCCTTGGATGGACTAAAAATATTTCAGGATTTCACCGAAGAAGAGAGGCGCGAAATCCTGACTCTTACGCAACCTGTCGAGGTAAACAAAGGCGAGCAGATTATCACTCAGGGGCACCACAAGCAGAACTTGTGGTTTATTCTTGAGGGGCGCTGCCAGATCACTCGTCGTACAGAGTCCGGCTGTCAGTTAAATCTAGCCGAGCTGGAACCATTCACCCACTTCGGCGAAATGTCTTTTTTTCATCCGGCCCCCCACTCAGCCGACGTCGTCGCATTGACCGACATGAAACTCCTGCGTTTAACCCGAGAGGCTTTCGACAAGCTCGCCGCCACAGGCTGCGGTTCGGCACTTAAGTTGGTTGTGAACTGCGTCCGAGTGCTGGCTGAGCGACTGCGCCGAACTGACCAATGGATTACGGAGCTTGAATGTAAGGAGAATCACAAGCCGACACCGAGCGAGTGGACCGTGTTTCGTGATTTGATCTTTAAGGGGGGATGACAACTCAGCTATCTGCAAGCATCTCCGCCACCTCTTCACACTCGCTCATCGTCACATCCAAATGTGTCACCGCCCGAACCTTCTGGCGACTGATGGGATAGAGCCGTACCCCGCGTTTCAGGAGCGAGGCGCAAAATTCTTCAGACGTACCCTTCTCAGCGGCAACTTCAAAGATAACGATGTTCGTATCCACAGGATCGCATTGAAGTGTGAGCCCCGAGGCATTGCGGATCGCATCGGCGAGGACTCGTGCCTTTGTGTGGTCTTCTGCCAGGCGGTCGATATGGTGTTCGAGTGCATAGACTGCCGCTGCTGCCAAGCCCCCAATTTGCCGCATCCCGCCTCCGAGCATCTTGCGAATGCGGCGGGCCAATTTGATCTTCTCCGCCGGTCCGCACAAGGCCGACCCGACAGGTGCGCCGAGGCCTTTGCTGAAACAGACGCTCACGGTGTCGAAATGCTGAGCCCAATCAGCCGCAGAGATCCCGCTGGCAACCACAGCATTAAATAAGCGCGCACCATCCAAGTGGCGAGCCAGCCCCTGTTGATTGGCCCAATCACAGACCTCCGCGACCACTTCGTAAGGCAAGACACTCCCCGCGGCACGATTGTGGGTCTGCTCCAGGCAAATCAAGCGTGTTCTGGGTAAATGATCGTTTTCTGGGCGAACCATCTCTTGCAGCTGATCGACCCTAAGCGCACCTCGTTCGCCCAAAATCGGCCGCACACCAATTCCGCCCACTTGGGCATACCCGGCCTGCTCGTTGTTAAAAATATGACATCCAGCTTCGCAAAGAAATTCATCCCCTTTGCCACAATGCACCAACAAACCGATGAGATTGCTCATCGTGCCGGATGGCATGAAAAGGGCGGCTTCTTTGCCCAGCATGCCAGAAATATGCCCTTCCAGGCGATTTACCGAGGGGTCCTCGCCGAAGACATCGTCTCCTACCTCTGCCACAGCCATGGCGGCCCGCATTTCGGGGGTAGGGCGAGTCAGCGTATCGCTCAAGAGGTCGATACGAGGGGGCAACACACCTTTCATTTTTCCGTTCTCCACGAAACAATAGTGATCCACCGACAATTATGATGTGTCCTGTCACTTTGAGCAATTCAACCAATTTCCACATCCTACTAACCAATGCCAGTAGACATCCGACGTATCGATACTCGAGAGCCAGGGGCCGCTGCTGAGCTTGTCAACCTGCGAAGCAAGCTCTCGATCGATGGCGATGTGGTAAGCGATGCTGGTCGCAAGAAGACGCTCGAAGTGTTCGGCAAACCACTGACACCGAATCAGACGGTGGAACGGATTTGCAGCGATGTCAGAGAAAATGGGCTTTCGGCTGTCCTCGACTATACACAGAAGCTTGATGGCAAAGAGATCACAGCTGAAACATTGCGGGTATCGCCAGAAGAATTGGCCGCGGCCCACGCTGCTGCGGATCCCAAGTTCCTGGATACTATTCACTCGATTCGCCAGGGGATCTTGAGTTTTCAGCTCTCTATCTTGCATCGCGATATGCGGATCGATCTGGAAGAAGGAGGCTATCTCCGGCAGCGCTACTTACCCTTGAAGCGCGTGGGTATCTGTGTCCCAGGAGGGGCAGCTGCTTATCCCTCAACGGTCTTAATGACCGCCGTTCCCGCCCAGGCGGCAGGGGTTGAAGAACTCGTCGTTGTCGCACCGCCAACACCTTTTGGATCATATAATGACGATTTACTGGCCACTTGTCACGAACTCGGGATTACTGAAGTCTACCGAGTCGGTGGTGCCCAGGCCGTAGCTGCGATGGCCTATGGAGTGGAAGGACTTCCCGCGGTCGACAAAATCGTCGGACCGGGCAATCTGTTTGTCGCCCTCGCCAAGAAACATGTCTACGGCACGGTCGATATCGATTCGATCGCCGGCCCGAGCGAAGTGGTCGTAATCGCCGACGACACGACCCCTACCGACTTTGTGGCTCTCGATCTGATCGCACAAGCCGAACATGCCCCCGGTTCGAGCATTCTGCTTACCTGGAGCGAAGCACTACTCGATCGGGTTCAAGAAGCTATTTCCCATCAACTCAGCAAACTCGAACGATGTGAAGTGGCTCGCCAATCGCTCGAAGAGTTTGGTGCTCTGGTGTTGGTACGCGACCGTGAAGAAGCCGTTGAGCTAGCCAATCAGCTTGCGACAGAGCATCTTCACATCACTTGTGATGATGCCGAGGAAATGGTTGGATCGATCCGCTACGCGGGGGCTATTTTTGTCGGACAATATAGCCCCGTGGCACTCGGAGACTATGCTGCCGGACCGTCGCATGTGTTGCCAACCGGGGCGACCGCCCGATTTGCCAGTGGCCTCAGCTCCAACAGTTTCCTGAGGTCGGGCAGCGTGATTTATTTTGATCAGGCGGGACTGGAGTCTCTGGCCGAAGATGTGTTATTTATGGCGAACAAAGAAGGCCTCACCGCGCATGGTGCCGGCGTCGCCATCCGCCGCCCGCCTCAATTGGATTAAAAACTCTGTGGAATACGTTCGATCAAACATTCAAGCAATGGACGGCTACACTCCCGGCGAACAACCGCAAGGGGGCAAGTTCATCAAACTCAATACCAATGAGAATCCCTATCCTTGCTCACCAAAGGTCAAGGCAGCCATCGGACGAGTTTGCCAGACGGGACTTCAGCGCTATCCGGACCCTGCCGCTACCGCATTTCGCAGGCAGCTCTGTGAATTGCTCACGGGGGAACTGCCGGACATTTCCCCCGAGTGGATTCTCTGTGGCAATGGCAGTGACGACATTCTCACGATCATCACCCGAACGTTTGTCGACACGGGGGACGTAATCCGCTACCCCAACCCCAGCTACGTCCTTTACAAGTCGCTCGCTGATATTCAGGGTGCTGAAGTCGACGTCGCAAATTACCAGTCCGATTGGTCTCTCCCCCCGGAGTTTTCTGAACCTCAGGATCGACTAAAGCTCGCCTTGCTTGCCAATCCAAATAGTCCCTCGGGCACCATCGTCCCAGCGGCAGCGGTAGCAGAAATAGCCGACGCCCTCCCCTGCCCTCTGGTCGTCGACGAGGCCTACGTCGATTTCGCCGACGCCAATTGTCTTGCTCTCGTGGCAGAAAACGAGAAGATCATGGTCACCCGCACCTTGAGCAAGTCCTACGCCCTGGCCGGCCTGCGGTTTGGCTATGTTGTCGCCCAGCCACAGATCATCAGCGAATTGGCAAAGGTGAAAGATTCCTACAACTGCGACGCGCTGTCCATCGCGGGAGCCACTGCCGCCATCGAAGATCAGGCCTGGCTCGCAGAAAACCGTGCGGCAATCCTTGCCACACGAGAGCGACTCACCAACGAACTTCGCAGCCTGGGTTTTGAATGTGTCGATTCGCAGGCGAATTTTGTGTGGTGCCGACATCCCCGCCATGACAGCGCCCAGCTCTATCGTGATTTGAAATCGGTCGGCGTGCTGGTCCGCTACATGAACTATCCCCATTGGGGTGAGGGTCTTCGCATCACGGTCGGCACCGACGATCAAATCGAAGCCTTTTTGGCAATCTTGCATCCCCTTTTGCATTAATACACCATTCTACTGGACGGAATCCATGGAAGAACTCTTTACGACTCACTCGATGTTGTCCCTGGCGACCCTGACGATCCTGGAGATCGTGCTGGGAATCGACAATATTGTGTTTCTGGCAATCCTCACCGGGAAGCTCCCCGAGAAAAAACAACCGCGGGCACGCACTATCGGGCTGATGCTGGCTGCGTTGGGAAGAATCGCCCTGCTGTTTGCCATTTCGTGGATCATCACCCTCGACAAGACGGTACTGTTTGAACTGCCGTTCAACCTCAATACGGGAAACAACCTCCACGGCGGCGAGGCAGGAGCTGTCGCCTCAACGACTCCGATCACCATGAAAAGCCTCGTACTACTATTAGGAGGCTTGTTCCTCGTTGGAAAAGCCACCTGGGAAATCGGTCACCAACTGGACCCCCACGATGAGAGCTCTGGTCCCCGAGCTGCCACAAGCTTCACTGCGGTATTGATCCAGATACTCCTGATTGACCTCGTTTTTTCCCTCGACTCGGTACTGACTGCCGTCGGGATGGTTCGTCCAGAAGATTACTCAGAACATTGGGTCCCCATGTCGATCATGGTCACTGCGGTACTTGTCTCCATCGCAGTCATGCTGGCCTTCAGCGGACCCGTCTCAGATTTCGTTAACCAACACCCCAGCGTGAAAATGCTCGCGTTGGCATTCTTAATATTGATTGGAGTCGTACTGATCGCTGAAGCACTAAGTACCCACATTCCGCGTGGCTACATTTATTCCTCGATGGCATTCTCGCTCTTTGTGGAAATGCTCAACCTGCGCGCCTCGAGAGCCAAGGTACGAAGCTCGGGTGCGTAATGCGAGCGGCCCGCTCGCTGGCAGTCCAATCACGGCCAGCCCAGGTTTCACACTGCTCATGAGCGACTGCCACAGTGCTTCTCAGCCAGAAGCCTACGGCAAAAAAACAACCAGCCTCGCGGCTGGTTGTTGTGTAGTTTCAAATTGTCGCTAGCAGCCAGAACCCGAAGCTTAAATCTAAGCCTGGGCCTTCTTCTGCATCTTCTTGCGGTAGTAGTTCACACCCAGCACGCTGCAAACCATGCCGCCGAACAGGAAGGCCGAGGGTTCTACTCTACTCAAACTGAAAAGGAGAACCACGGATTACACGAATTTCACGGATATGTTGAGACAAAACCGTGCATTCGGGCATCGAGTAGGTTTGCGCAGATGTTGGGTGTGACTTTGAACAATCGAAGGAGTTTTTTCCTGTTTTTCGTGGGACTTGCTCTATCCGAGAAATCCGCGCAATCCGTGGTTGCCGTAGTCTTGCTTTTCAGTTTGAGTACTCTACATGCGGCTTCCTAGTCCCGTGTCACCATATCCCAGCCCCTGATTTATCTCTAACCTCTCGCCACTCAGCTGCTAGCGCCTACTCGAGACTCGTAGACGACGATTTCCTCTTCCAATTGATTAATCGTGCGCATCAAGGATTGGAGCGTAAGTTTGTCAAGCGGTTTCTCGGTCGCTTCTCGACGAACTTCTTCATGCCGTGTGCGCAGTTTGGCTAGCTTTTCGCGAGCCACCTTCAGTTCGCATTCACTCACAATATTCATCGTGTCACCTCAATCCATCCTTTCTGACGGGGCGCGCTGGAGAGTAGCACGCCTCTCTGAGTCGTCTTGGAGGCAAATACGACTCAGAGAGGCGTGCTACAATCAGCAATCACTCAATCGCTTGGCAATCAGACGGGCACGCACTCGTGTGGGATCGAATTGGGATTCGATCTCACTACGGGTCTGAGCCTGCTCAGTAGCTGCAGTGTCCAGATAAGTTTCCACTTCCACGCGATGATGCAAATAGTAGTTGATCACGGCATGAATGGTCTCAAGTGACAGGACGTCGAAGTCTTGGGCGATTTGCTCCGGCGTAGAACCGGCGCAGAAGGCCCGTACCACGCGTTCCAACGGAATACGAGTCCCAGTAATGCGAACCACGCCATCTGCAGATTCTGCTATTGGCGGCAAATCAGCTTGGATAGGAAAATGCATGGGGGGAAGAAGCTGTTAGCTTTTAGCCATTCGTTGTTAGGTGAGGGATTTTACGTGAGCGGACTGGTGTTAGCCACCGGTCTTTCTCCTTTCGGCGGCTAGCGCCGTCCCGCTCACTGAATTTAGCTCTCGAACTTTTTCTGAATAGCGGCTAGAAGCTACCGCCTCGCAACTACTCCATTATACTCCACCCGCAGTAAAGGGCTATGTGGGAATTAGGAGCTGGGGATTAGGAGTTGTAGGAAATTAGCCGCGGACAAACGCGGATTTAGCGGATGAAGCGCGGATCATTGCAAGACCATACGTTCCTATAGAATCTGCGAAGATCTGCCTAATCAGCGTCCATCCGCGTGCTATTTCTTCCGTTACCATTCATCATTGGACCTTCGAAATTATTCTTTCTCCGTGTCCTCCGCGCCCTCTGTGGTTCATTCTTTCCACGAGGAGCGCTGACGGTAACCGGGGGTGTCGCTACGCTCAACCCCCGGCTAATCGCTCAAATCACACCGTGATATCCTCAGTCTCTTTTCACTTACTAACAGCTAATCGCAAATTGCTAACGGCTCGTCTCTGACTAGCGCCTAGCAACTAGCGCCTTTCTTCCAGTTTTAGAGTCGGTACACGCTATGGCGATTATCGTATGCAAAGCAGTCAAGGCGTGTGGAATAGCGGTGAGACGGTCGTCGATCTGCGATCGACGGATCGATTAGGCTATTGAACTTTTCTGCATACTCTTGTCATGTTCTTTCATGAAATGCAGAAGTGGCAAAAAAATTCAGTGCAGGATACGATCATCTATTTGCCCAAGATACTCCTTGCCTTTTCCAGTGAAAGCTCGATCTCTTCGAGGACTTCTGCGGAGGAGTTTTCGCGTGAGAAACGAGCAAAAGCTGCTAGCATTGCATTTGCTTCGTCAACTGACTGTTGAACACGAGCTCCGTGCCCATCGACTTGAATATAGATAGGGCTTGTATGAGCGAACCTGAGGCGAGTCGGCATTCTGGGCATTTCATCTGTTCCCCACTTATAAGTCGCCAATTCAGAATCACTCAGCAAATCATCTTCAACGGTACATTTTGCTGCCAACCAAGCACCTTCTTCTATTTTGATCGGGACTCGAAACTTTTTTTCAGACAACTCCGTTTCATTGGCAGTATGAACCACTCGCCCATTGACAATCACCTCAATTTCGCTCACGGGCTGTGAAGAGTGAACAACAACTTCCGTGTCGACTATCCCACCTTTACTCCCGAAATCGATGGTATCGCCAGGATGGTATTGCTCGTCGATGCAAAGTAGCAGCATGGGACCGTTGGTTGCAAAATTTCGCCCTTCTCTCCACCGCTGTATGAAACTCTGGAGAGAGTCCTTGCCTGCCGTACGAACATAGACTCGATTATAACCGACTGGAGTGTTTTTGGCTCCGGTGGCGGAACCAGCTCCGGCGGCAAGATGCAGGCCGCAGTTCAATAAACGATAGTACGTTTCGCAATTCATTCGAAGCATATCGTGGGCATTGTCAGCGTACGTAGGAAAACCGGACACATCCAAAAGATTGGAATACTTTGATCGAGGTTGGTAAGCATGTCTAAGAAAGTTGTTGTTACATACATTTACTACATCAACAACGCCCAGCAGTGCATCGAATAGTACTTCACGTGACCAACCGCCCTGGTAACAGACGAGTGAGCCTGCTTTGTGGGACTTTTGAATGAGCGATAGATTTGGAATAGCAGAATCATTTTCAACAATAAGTGGAGTAGGTTGGCCAATCACATATACTGCGCCCCAATCGTGTTCGATCTCATAGTCAAAAACTGTCGTGGGGACTTTTACCCCAGCGAATTCCAGATTGCGGATGTATCCTCCGACCGTTGGAGTGTCAAATAGCTTCGCATTCCACCATTGCAAGGACGTACCAAAGTCGAGTCCCTCGGCGACAAGTTGTGGAGCGAGCTCGTCGAGTGGCACATGGAGATGGTTCTCGCCGCACAAGTAACCTTGTTCACGCATGTTGATCCAACGCTTAGGCTGAACGGTGTGCCGGTTCGTTTGCCCGTGTTCGCAGGTGACTAGTTGCTTGACAGGTTGGTATTCGAGTCCATGTTCGACTCGAACCTCAACCTTACCACTTGGGAATTCGAGCTCTGAACTCCCAGATGTGACAAACCACTTGTCATTTCCCACAGGAATGACTCGGCTCCCGGATGGACAATGGTCTCTGCCAGTTTGGTCGCGTACTCGAATTCGAGCCGGGAGTGGTTCTCCCAATTCATTGACTACTTTCAGTACAAACTTTTCTGCGTGAGCTATGGCCGTAAGACTAAGGACAACTATTATGGACCTTAAATAGTTCATTGGAACTCTCGCCAATACCGACAGATTATTCAGAAGTTTCCCGCACGATACGCTTTGTCGCTCTCCAGGCTTGTTGCAGATCTCCATTACAGAGCAAGACGTATCCATAGCAAGTCCGGGACTCACCTGGCGCAAGGCGGCCGAAATAGGGATTCGCATGGATGCACGAATATGTACGCCTCCGATTTGCTTGAAGATGATGTGAGGGATTCCAAGTAGTGGTCAGTACCGTAGTACCATCTCGACTTACTACTGCCATGATCCCATCATCACTCAATCTCTCGGTAAATCCCCATTTCTCGCGATGGTCGTTGGATCGTTTGAGCATACTTTGACCTTTGACCAAGGTCATTTGAAAGAGATCACGACCGCCGTCCGTTTCACGACCCGCATAGGTGAGAAACTCGCCGTCACTACGATAAAAGGTGCCAGTCCATTGGGGGTCCTGAAAGACACCACTCGCATTCAAGAGCAAACAAACTGGCGCAACAACATTCGACCAGCTAGATGCCGATCGATTGCCAAGTTTCATTGTAGCCATCCAACCGAGCTCAATTCGCTCGATCGCTACTGTCACAGACAATTGGCCGTCGGGAGTGACACGATCGTAATTCCAGTTGCCATCCGTTTTCTTCCAGTCGGCTGGTCCCTGTGTGGCCACTTGCACATCGGTGTGCCCCAGGAGTAATAGCTCCGGCAGCCACCATTGAGCAAGGCCTAAATGGTCTTCGAATTGCAGGTCGATGACTGGTTGTCTAACAACGGCTTGTCCGGGAAGAATTGTTTCTCCAGAAAATGCTGCTGGAATCCGCGGCCACTGTCCGAAGCAGGACAAGGCCAAGCCCGTAAGCTTCAATTGCTCCCGGCGGTTCAGAGGGGAATTCATAAAAGTTCGTCTGATGGAGTGGCCAATTATTGGAACGAAAAGACTGACTTGCAAAAGACGCGAAAGGCTGCGAAGAATACTAGATACATGCTGCACCACTGATGACATTATTCTAAGACAGGATTTGATTCCGCACTAACCAACCTAAATCTTTCTCGCTTTTTTAGAAAACTCTCTTTGCAGTTTCAGTCGCCTTTATTGGCGATTTCAGCAAGATAGGTCCGCTCGTTCGTAGAGACGTAACAATGGTATCGTCTGCTAATGACACTAGACGGAGTTTTTGGTCGCGACAAGACTCTTTTTGCAATCTATATCTTTATAAGATCGATTCTCGTTTACTGAAACCCATCTAAGCCGCGAGAAAATAGTCGGTTAGGTCAGCAGGCAACAATCTAGGTAGTCTTTGCACCAATTCAGCAATCAGCCTATACGTATTGCTAATACAAAACTTTCGCTCCGTTCCTTCGCAAATTGGAGAACTTTAAGATGCCAAAATGGTGTGCATTCTGTTTTTGCACTTTTGAGTTGATTGCAACGAGTTTACTTGACGCCGATGACCGTTATCCTACGTTCACAAACATCAAAGAGGCAGGACTGGATTATGCAGTTCAAGGTGAATATGTAGGGCTAGTCGGTGGAGTGCTGCCGGTCGCCGCCCAAGTGATTGCCTTAGGAGATGGGGTATTTGAAGGGGTAACGTTTTACGGTGGACTACCGGGAGCGGGGTGGGACGGGGGCCAGCTCAGCTACTTCAAGGGCAAAACGAAGGATGGTAATACACAATTCGTTGGCAAATATGGCTACAAGTTAGAAGAGAAAAATGACTATTGGCACGCAACCATTGATCATGGTGTGTTGCGTGGCAGCGACCAGTCGCTGCGCAACCAACTGAATGACGTCTCTTTTGTACTCCACAAGGTGCGGCGAGAATCGCCGACAGTGGGAATTCAACCTCCCAAAGGTGCCACGGTGCTCTTTGATGGGACAAATACCGAAGCTTGGGAACGTGCCAAGATTATCGAAGGTGACTTACTGGATCGAGACGCCAAAACACGGCAATCTTTCCAGAATCATCGTATACACCTGGAATTTCGCACACCCTTCATGCCGACCGCGCGCGGCATGCATCGAGGCAATAGCGGTGTTTTCATACGAAACAAATATGAAATCCAGATTGTCGATTCCTTTGGCTGGACCCTCGTCAATCGTCGCTTCGAACGCAATTCATGGGTCGGGCGGTGTGGAGGAATCGAAGAGATCTTACCCCCGGAAATCAATATGTGCTTTCCACCTCTCACTTGGCAGACCTACGATATCGAGTATTTCATGCCTCGCTATGACGACCAAGGAGAACAGATAATGCCTCCGATGATGACTGTAGCACTCAATGGCGTGATCATTCACAACCGTCGGGTACTGCCACCTGAGTCCGAAGTTCGAGACGATCGCGATCCAGGACCTCTTTATCTCCAAGATCATCACGACCAAGTTGTGTTTCGCAATATCTGGATCGTAGAATCAGGGAGTGATTTGTCGCATTAGGACCAACTCTACTTACAAACAATCCTGCGAAAAATCTGCAAGCAATGACATGGAAAGTATCTCTTTTGAGGTGACTTGTAAGGATTCTCATACCACAAAACACCCAGTCCATGTCCACCTTGACGTTCTTCGCAAGTCAAAAGGTCGAGATCGCCATCGAGATCCAGATCCAACAGTTCCAGGCGATCGTATTTGTCTCCCGCGTCAGTGCCGCTGATGGCGTGCGTCCGCCAACGGTCTTCAAGCGGTGAGCCTTCACATTCGAGCCAAACGACGGCATGTTTGCCTGAGCAATCAGCGGTGGTAAGTGCAATGTCCAGGCGGCCATCGCTATTCAGATCGCCGCAGGCCACCGCCCGACTGTGTCCTACGTCGCCTCGAATATGGATCTCGCGAGGTTCCCAGCGATCTCCCGTGCCATCCAATCGCCGTAGATAGAGAATTCGAGACGCAACCTCTGCTGAAACAACATCCTCCAGCCCATCCTGATCTAAATCGACCAAACACATGCTCAATATTTCCCTGTCACGGCCTCCGATAAAATGGTTCTGCCACGGTTGTCCCTGAGCAGGACCTGGACCCGGATTCTCCAGCCAACGACAACCGCGCATTTCACCATAACGATCAGAGATCACTAGGTCCGAGTAACCATCGCCGTTCATATCTCGCTGCCAGAGCGACATCAGCCAGCCCACTGGAGAAATCGTATGCCACTGAAATTTGGTTAAATTGCGCGCTGTCGAAGGCGACTCAAACCAACCGACCTCGGCGTTATTGTTCTTGCCGCCCGCGACGAGGTCGACACCGTGTTTTCCATCAACTTGCATTCCCCAAGCGAACATCCATTGCATTTGATTCTCGGAGGCCGGGATCACTGCTTGCTGCCACTTTTGAGGATCTATCCGCTGGCGGAGGTCTTGGGGCGCCCAATGCACAAAGATAGATCGCTCTGTTCCTTCACAACAACTGACAACATCCAGCGCACCGTCTCCATCCAAATCCACCGAGATCGCGTCTTCCACATTCAGTGTGTGACCCACAGTCACAGCCGGCCATGGTTTATGCACATTTACCTTACCAGGATGGAAACAAACTCGCGTAATTCCACCTTCTTCCCAGCCAGTGACGATATCTGGGAGTTTATCACCGTTTATGTCTCCAAGCTTGACACCGTCTGCACCATCGGAAGAGTTGTCTATGATATGGGCTGGCCAAAGAGGACCTTCCACTTCGTCCGAGAATACGTTGATGCCTGAGCATAACATCCAGAGCGACAATACTGACACAAACATAAACCAAGAATATCGGTTTACCACGGCATTATTCGTTGAGTATGTTTTCGGCCTGCTTCGGCAGAATCTTCGCGTCGACCTGCCCCAATCATCACACCTGCATCAATCTTAGAGGCAACATTATCCGGAAGCACATTGTCTAGAAAGTAAAGCCCATTCTTCTTACAAGCCCTCAAAACTCGCTTGCCCGCCGCGTCGACTTCGGGTGGCACGGGAGGATCAGCACGACCCTCCAGATAACCAAATGACAAACCTAGATCACGCGGTCCGTGTTCCGCGAATGCGAGTCCTGGTACCGCAACAGTTGCTTCGCAGTTTGCAAGCGCTTCTTGATCTTCGAGCTTGGCTCCGAGCATAATTTCCCCGTCGGGATTGAGCGGCCAAACGTCGGCCCTCTTCAGATATTCTTCCGGAGTGATACCCCAAATTGACGCCGCAAACTTCTGACTTCCCCAGCCACGGAGTCCCTCATCAAGTACATCTCTACCTTGATGGTGATGGGGATAGCGAGCCGCTTGGACAAATCTCTTGACCGCCTCGGGATCACGCGCCCTCGCCAGATGCACCCCATGGACTCCCTGGGCCAGTGCTTGCTGAACCATCCAGCCATTCACTTTGACCGCTTCCTCATCGAGCCCCAACATTGGCAGCGAAACTATTACAGTTGGAGTTCGATGTCCGCTGGGAGTCGGGCCCCCTTCGACAAGCCCGCGCATGAATTCTCGCAGCAAGGCGAAATCGAGAGGCTGATGCTCCATATTGTAGATAATATAGTCGGCCCAAGTTTGCGCGGCCTCTTTCCCTTCGTCGAAGCCGCCATAGATATCATCGTAATAGATTGGCTGCTCTTGCTCGAGAAGCTCAATACATTTGTTTACTCTTTGGGGTTGATAAGCGACATCCGCGTCCTCTGCGGTAAGTCGCTGGCTGGCCATCAGCAGCAAACCACAGGAGAGCAAACGAGAGAATAAGTTGAAAGTCATAATTCACTCCGTAGGTTAAAATGGCTGGCATTTTTTATCACGGGACGAACTCATCGGCCCCTATGTCTGCACTTAGTCCGAGCGGGCGCAGGTCGCCGTCAATGTCGGTTTGCGGGGCGTGTTGATCGGAGCCACGATCGATACAGGGAGATTGTGGTCGAAGTCGATAAGTCGGCAACAGATTCACTTGGTCAAGGTAGGACAAGTCGCCCCAGAGAACAAGTTGGTTTGCATCGTTAGATTTTACAATCGTCCAGCGCTTGTCCGATTCGACAATTCGTCCTGACAATTCATTCTTGTCCCAGTTGGACTCAGCGATTTCCAAAGTAGTCACATGCCGATCGGAATCGAAATTCGCCTTGGTAACGACCAACTGTTTCTGTTCCTGGTCCAACTTCGGCTTCGCATCGAAGTTTCCCTGACCTGGATATCCGTCACGGACATTGGACGACGTAATGGGCGTTTCCCAATCATAAACCAACTTTCCCCACATGATATTGTTCACTATCAAACGCGGGGCAAGCTGGGATGTGAATTCGATGAGAATCATATCCTCCAGGAATGTGTTGTTGGTGAGATCAACCTCGCTGGCTTGAATGTAGAGTTGATCTTTCTCCGCCAAAATATTGTTGACAAGTTCGGCACGCGATTGCATCGTCATGCGGATGCCCCCCGAGTTGCGTTTCGGGTTGGAATTGCCGCAAAGCAGATTGTTCTTGACTAGCACGAAATAATCCTTCGCATTGGGGAGTGGATCGAATTCTCTGTCATAGCGATGCTCCTGTCCGCCGATAAACAAGGCACCGCCGTCGTCGGCTGATTTATTGCCGACAAATCTGTTCCCGACGATCGCAGGAGAACTCCACAAGGCAACAAAGAGGGCACCACCGTCGTTCACGGCCAAGGCTTGATTCTCAATGAAGAGGTTCTGCTCAATTCGTGGCTTGGACCAGTCAAAAACAGAAACGGCCCCCCCATCGCTACTTCGATGTCCATCCGCGGTGCCCGTTTCGTTATGCAAAAAAACATTCTCACGAATCACTCCTTCACAATTCGAATAAAGCGCAATGGCGGCACCGCGACCGATTTCAGTGCGATTCTCTACGAATAGATTGTTCGCTATCGTGGGGGCAGCACCTTGGCATGCACAAATTGCTCCTCCATCGTGTGCTTTTTCGTGAAGCTTGCCTGGCGCCCAATCCTCAGGGGCTAATGTCTGGTTGTTTTGAAAACGGTTGTTGGTAACGGTGGGAGAGGTTCCCTTGCAATACAAAGCGGCACCATCACCACGCACCCTGGCATCTCGAATCACGAAGCCATCGAGTCTGGTGTAATTAGCGCCTAGAATTATCCGCCTACTATTTTCACCGGAGAGAATCGACGGGTAGCGAGATATGTCACGATCCCAACTGATTGGATCGAATCCTCCATACAATTCAACATGCTCCCGCATCTGGATTTCTCTTCCAGAATAGAACCCTTCTGCAACAAGAATCGCGGAGCGACTTTCAGCGGAAGATTTCGGCGTATCCGTCAAGGCTTTCTGCAAGGTTTTCCAAGGGTTCGACTTGGTTCCGACTCCTTTCGAGTCAGATCCTGTGGCTTGTGATACGTAACGAAAGCGAGAGAACTCCTCGCTTGCCACAGCAGTGTTTTGAGGACCGGGAGTTTTATCATCAGCCATCACACCAAGCTCTGCTCCACTAAGGGAGCAAAGCATTCCGACACACGCAAGCCCACGCCTAGTTTGCTTCATCAGAGAAACCACTGTGCAGAGGTTAAAGTTTTCAGCGATCCACAAATTGCAGAGCATAAAGTTTACTCCCTCGCATGCGGATTTCTAGTTGTATCGTCTTGCCTTGAAATCCTGAAAGGTCACTTCCCTGTTCAATCCAGGCAATCTCCGTGTCGATAAAGTCTCCGTTTACATAAACACATTCGTCAACAGAAAACCCTGAAATAGGAGCACCTTGCTCATCAAGGAGACCAATCTGCGCGTAACCAGTGGCATCTGTATCGATATTGAGTGTCAATCGATTTCCTTCGAACGTCAATGGTCTTGTAATAACCACCGCTTCATCATCATAAGGACTATCGAGCGATACGAAACCATCCAATCTCTGCACGAGTCTATACACACCGCGTCCCGTGGGATCATGTCGGTAAGCCGAGTGGTATTGGGTTTCCCCAAAATAGTATTGCCAAATTTCATCTCCGCGGCGCACCATCCCGTGAGCAATGTAAGCATTGACCACATCACGACCGGCGTGTTCGCCGATTCCCACGTAGGCAGGTCGCGGAAAACGCTCCCAATCTTTCCCATTGCGACTCACCGCAAGTTGTGTTTCTACACTACCCGACCCTCGGCCACGCAGCGGATCGGCTAGCGCATGCCGTGCAGTAGGACCATCAGGCCAGTAGTGAAAATATACGATTGGAAATGCCAGATAGGTGTCCGGTGCCCAAGGGTATTTCTGGGCTTTGGTGACATAGATATCGGTGCCTGGTGGATCAACTGAGATCGGTCGAAATGCATGGGGAAACTCTAGCCCAAATCCACCGGGAGTTAGCGGCCCATTGTCCAAATACCAGGGAAGAGGATCGCGAATTGCTTCCGCAGCCTGCCGCTGCCAATAGTCGCTCTGAGAGAGAGGGGTGAATTCCACCGGTTTCGCCAAATCACGATGTTCGGTAACAACGGAACTGCGTTCTGTATCCCCTGCTGGAGTTTCGTGAATTCCGGATCGGTGATAGGAAACGTAGCATTGACGTTGATCGTCGTAGAATGTGCAAGATTGAGTCCCCGAGCGAAATGGCAAAGTCGCGGTCTTGTTTCGCTTCCAATCGTAGCCATCGGGAGAAGTATACAGATATACCCCGCGCCGATGGTAATCGCTCAAGTATTTCCAGCGTTCTTCATCTGGCCCATTGGCATCAATGAATGGGTTTCCCAAGCCACCAACCATTTCAGGAATGACAATTTTCGATAATGCTTCGGAATCGCCTGGAGCAGTAAAATGTATCCCATCCTGAGAGACACGCACTGCAAGTTGATCGTTCTCTAAGCTATTGTAGATCCGAATCAACCCTTCGGTATCTGCTACCACAGTAAGATGCTTACGAAAGGCTCCTCGTATATCGCCGATAACCAACTCTGCACGCTGAGGTGGATTGACGACGAAGTCCGCGCCGTCAATTTTCAAGAGCAAGGCATCATCGATAAACAGATGCTTTCGATTCCCCAGATGCACTGGTTCCAGTGTTGCCCTCGTATTGTCGAACAAGAGACGTGGGCCCGATTGGAGGATTACCCCTGGTCGATCCAAGGCAAAGCTGTCTGGGGGCTGAAACGAGTCTTGATAGATCTCGCCGACTGAGAAACGTAGTTCATCGATGGCTCCTGGAAGCGGATGACGCCAATCTTTGTTCCTACCCAGAGAGAAATACGAAGGCGTCTTTGAGGGTAGGCTCTTGAACTCGTGCTTATCTGGCAGTGGTTGCAACTGGCCGTCAACATAGTGTCGTAGTTGATCTTCTTTGGCAGAGAACACAAACGTGCAGTGGTGCCAGGTTTTATCTCTTCCATTCCATACCGTTTTGTCTGAGGCAATGGAGAGTTCCGTTCCACTAGGTCCATTGCGAAACACAAAACATTGGTACTTCGGACAGAACGAAAGGCTAGTCGTACCTTGATTCTCGGCATTGGGGATCAAACCAAGTTCAAATACAACTCCCTCATCAGATGAAGCATCTTCCAAGCGAAACCAAAACTCGACCGTCCAGTCAAAGTCACCCAGATTGAGTCGAGAATCAACTGGACTTACAAAGCCTACTTCTTTCCGTAGATGTTTCTCGCCATCGGTCATCAAAGCCGCAAATCGGCTGTTGTGCCAATACATCTTGCCATTGTCGCTAAAAAAAACCTGCCAGGGGCGTCTTAGGCCATAATGGTTCGAGCCTGAAGGGAAGCCGATGGCTGGCTGGTTTGTGATGGATAGGGCATTGCCAGAAACTCCAGCAACGAGCTGACCTCCTGACCCAAGGACCAGGGGATAATCATTCTCAGACGAAGAATCGAGGACACTACTTGGGTATGTACCAAGAGGCTCGTCAAAAAGCCACAAGGCGGTAGTATCAGCCATTGCTGAGACGGATGGAGGCGCCACCAGATAAAAAAGTACGGAGTACTTCAAGGTATACGCAACCACGGCTTTAAGCCTGGTCAATGTGTAAATGTGCATAGATACATGACTACCTTTCAGGAACCTCTGCTCCAACAAGCCAGCTCTTGAGTTTAACCAAACACTGCGAATCAAGGCTGGCTTTTTCGGAAACTTACTCTTCGTCCAAACTGACAACATTCAAGCCGTGCTACCATTGGTACGTAAATCATGGTAGAATTCTCACCATGAGCATACAAAGGTTTCCCAGTTTGCTTATTCACTTATCCGGAATCTCGTTGGTGCGCTCTGAGCGTTCTTCCCGTGTTCATCGGAACAGATTGAACCGAAAATAATAGAGTTAGAATGAATCTCGAACATTCAGGGCGTGAACCGGTTATGCGGCGCAGTAGTCCCGCATATCCATCTCTTCCACAAAGTGGCATTCTAGTTTTTGAAAGTCATCATTCAACGACATTTTCCATGGAGTTAAAGCGATTTCCTTTTCACAAGATTTGCTGGATCCCGGTTGGTCGAGGTTCCCTCGAATTTGGGTCGTCGCGATTGCCACTCGGGAAAGATGAATTGCTGCTAATCCCTGCTGAGGATGAGCATCGATTTGTTGACAATCATACTGCTCCCATGACTCTGGTCTTCGCATTTTTCTCTGCAAACGTCGTCAAGGAAAACAAGGCGCTGCAGATACTACTCCCCGAACTAAAGTCTCGCTTTGACTTGCCTTATCCCATTGTGGAGCTGCACAGTTACCGTCGCGGCGCAGTACGCGACATTTTCAAGCGTATGCTACTTGAACAAGCACGTGGTGGTCCTGAGTCTGAAGCGATCTTGCACGCAGGGCTAATTGATTTATTGGTGCACCTCTTGCGAGGCGACCTTCTAGACAAAACGGCTAGCATCTCTCGCGAACAAGCAATCGATGGGACACTCGACTACATCGAGCATTTTTTCCACACGACAATCTCTGTAAAAGACTTGGCAGAGATGTGCGGGATTTCGAGCCGTCGCTATTCAGATTTGTTCAAGCAACGCACCGGAAGGACCGTCGTACAATACCTGAGCGAACGCCGCATCAACTACGCGCAAGAACGACTGCGTCAAACTGGCCAAATCATGTATGCTGCCGTTTCGGCGGGATTCAGTGACATTACACATTTCTATCGCGTCTTCAAACGAATGACGAACATGACACCGGGCGAGTATCTCGAACAAGTGAGTTCTACTGAGCGCGAAGAAAAGGCGAATTAGCGCGACACGTCTTGCGGCTTTTTTGTATCAGACAAGAACTCCACTAATTCGAACTTTCGATACCAAACTTCGCTCCCATGGTCGGTAAGCATGATTTTGCCTTTCAGATTGTGTCCAAACTCCGGCAAGTCTGCGAATTTGCTGAATGAGACTCGTTTTTTCCAATCCTCGCTACCCACAGTAGCTGACACAATGAGTCGTCCATTAAGCCAATGTTGGATCTGATTGTCTTTGACCACAATTCGGCTCTTATTAAATTCACCGACTGGTAACAATTGCTTCTCGCTGTTCGGTTCGTAGAGGTCGTACAGCGAACCTGCACTGGTGCGCGGAGTTAGAAGCTTAGGATAATTCAAGTCGTCGCAGATTTGATACTCGAAGCCGCGAGTATCCCCATCAAAATCTCGTACACGATACTTCAAGCCACTATTTCCACCCTTGGCTATTTTCCATTCGAACGATAAATCAAAATTCTCGAATTCACGGACTGTAATTATATTGCCTACCCGTTGACCCTCTCTATGACTTTCATCCGGGTCAAGATGAATCATACCATCAACGACTTCCCATCCAGAAGTGATGGGGGAGCCATGGTTATACGTCCAACCCTCTAGGGTTTGTCCGTTGAAGATGGGGAGTTCGGCAGATTTTGACGACGCCGTCGAAAGAAGAGCAAAACTCACAAGCACCAAAAGTAACACTAGAATAGCTCGTAACATTCGTTTGAATCTCCTTATTCAAGCCACTTTCGCTAAATGAGGACAGCTTTCAAAATCGCTATCGTCACAATTCCTGCGAGCCCCTGGGCCAAAGTGGCGGCCGTATGGCACTTCAGTGCAGTATCAGTATTCATATCTGAGAATTGTGAAACCACCCAAAAATAGCTGTCATTAAAATGAGACACGGTCATCGAACCAGCACCGATCGCTAGAACAACTAGGGCTTTGGCATTCGGCGAAATAAGTCTCATTGGCTCCAACAGTGGCAACATTATTGCCGCGGTGGTAATGATAGCCACAGTCGAAGATCCTTGCGCCGATTTAAGTACGGCCGCAATGAGAAAAGGTAGAGCAATCCCCAAATGCCAATCTGCCATGCCCTGGGCAAAAGCGTCGGCAATGCCCGTGGCTCGCAAAATATTACCCAATGCCCCGCCGGCACCCGTGATAAGAATAATCGAACCGGCATTCTTCAATCCTTCAGATACCCAACGCAATGTAGTTTCTGGAGTATTTCGCCCGTTGAATCCAATCACCAGCAATACTCCGGTGAGAAGAGCAACGACGGGATCGCCAATAAACTGCAAAACATCCCTAATTGACCCCTCGCCAAATGGGTAAGCTGGAGAATCCGCAAGGGATTTCAACGTGATGAGCAAGAGTGGAGCCAGAAGTGGGGTAAAAGATTTAAATGCACTCCCTTCATTCTTGCTCGGATTCTCTTCATGCACATTAAGCGGGACGATGGAATATCTGGAAGCAACCAGAAGTGCCCAAAGTAGACCGGCTCCAGCCGTAGGAATTGATACAATTAGACCTAGTATCAACACACGCCCGATATCCGCGCCCAAAGTTCCCGCGGCGGCCAAAGGACCCGGAGTGGGTGGTACGAAAACATGGGTTGTATACAACCCTGTTGAGAGGGCCACGGCCAAAACAGCTAGAGAAATGCCGGTTCTCCGACTCAAAGCCTTGTTAACTGTCGAGAGGATGACAAAGCCCGAGTCACAGAAAACGGGAATGGAGACGATAAACCCAGTAATGCTCATGGCCAAAGGTGACTTTTTCTCTCCCACCAACTTCATCACACTCGAAGCAATGGTATTCGCTCCTCCCGAATGTTCCAGGAAAGTGCCGATGATAGTTCCGCAAGCTATGACAATGCCGACACTTTTGAGCGTATTGCCAAATCCTTCACTGAGCTTCGAGAGAACAGTTGTGGACTCCAAATCTCCGAGAAACCCCATTAGAATTGCAGCCATGATAAGGGCAAGAAAGGGATGCACCTTCAATTTAGTCGTGGAAAAGACAACCAGAGCGATGACGAGCAACAAATAGAGAAGATTTAGCATGATATCAGTTTCGCCTTGTTATACACCATTTCTAGCCGATTACAGTCAGAGGCTAACGACTGATTTGGCATTTTGGAAGCGCCGTTTGGAGTTGTGCCGCACCTACATCAGTGATTTTTGTGCCACCTAATGAAAGGTGTCGCAGACCAGTTGCCTTACTCAAATAGGGTACCGCCTCGTCGGTTATATTGGTTCCGGAAAGCCCCAGAATTTGCAATGAGGTCAAGTCGCCGACGTGCTTCAACTGAGAATCGCCCAACTGCGTCCAATTCATGTCGAGTGATTTGACATACTTCAAGGAGGATAATTGCTTTCCTTCCAATTGAGTCAGTGGGTTTAATCCAAGTGTTAGATGATGCAGTTCTGTCAATTCGCCGAGATATTCTAACGCGGGCCCTTGGATGTCATTCTCAGAAAGATCAAGATATTCAAGCTCTGAAAGTCCTTGTAGATGTTTTAATCCCTCACCGGTGAGATGATTGTCTGACAAATCGAGTGATTTAAGGTGAATCAAGGGTGCTAAGTATTCTAGGCCGTCATCAGTAAATCTGTTTTCTGAAAGATTGAGACTCCGCAGGTTGGTCATACCTTGTAGTGCTTGCAACCCTGCATCATCAACCCAGTTGTCTCTTAGATCGAGTCTCTTTAGTTTATGTAAGTGGGCAATCTTGTGGAGCCCGACTCCGCTAATTCGATTATTGTGCAAGTCAAGGATTACCAACTCAGGAAATGCTGCCAAGTGCTTCATGTCATCATCCCGGATATCGATATCGCCAGAATGTGTAACATGCCTGACTGTGCGAAAGTAGTCCTCTCCTACTATCTGCCGAAGCCATTTAGGCGTTGGAGACCGAATTTCAGGCAAGTAGTTTCCTGTGGGATCTAGCTGGTAATCAAAGCTGATGTGGAGATTGCGGTCAAGCAGTTCCTGCACCTTGCGCTGAGTCCTCATGCGGTGAGCTACAATTCCTAACCCAATCGCGCACAGAGTGGTCAGAATGAAGATCGTCCTTAGGCTGAAATACAATCGCCGAGGAATTCGGAATTTAATCCAGCTCAGCAAGCTTGACAAAGGCTCACTCCACAACTCTTGAGTCTTCAGTGCGCAAACGAGCCCAACAATACCTCCCAACGCCATTGAAACGATCAATGGCCACGACCGACTTGTCATCAACAAGTGAGGCTGATTGAGATAGGCGCTGTAAATCGTGCCGGCGATTAGTCCACAGAAAATGCCCAGCGAATTACCAATCGCAACGGGACGACTTGTGGAGAGTTGAATGGCAATTGTAAAAAGAGTCGCCAAAATTAGGGCCGCGACACCCAGTCCGGAGAGCATCGAGATTTGGGCACCGACCATTAGAGGCCCTCTTTAAATCATCACGCGAGGATCGTTCAACATTGCACTATCTATCATTGCCTGTTGTGTCTTCAATTTCAACGAGACCATTACCTACCAAGGCGACGAGCTGCGGCACGTCGAAGTGCTTTAGTAGCCCAAAGCAGAATTGCTCGGGAGCATCCTCGATCTTGAGGTTCTGCTCAATGACCTCCCGCAATGATTTCCTTGAATGCCGGAGACTGAGACCACTCGATAGCCCAGGTTCCACGGCAGTGGCAACGAGTGCGATCAAGCTGTTACGCGGACCCTCGGCAACGATCTGTGGAGCCTGTCCATCCGAGGAATCTTTGGCCCACCTAGTAACCGCAGCCAACTGTGCTGCTTGAATTCCCAAGGGACGTTCACCAACTGTCGCGATCATAAATAGTAACACGTCATCGTGGGACTTGGGACTGCTGCCAGGGTCCGCTTCACCAAATCCCAAGAGGTCGACTGCAATGACTCGCTTTCCGTCGGCAAGCAATCGCTCCACGTCGCTTATCATCGAATCCTTACCCCAATCGCTGATTAGGATATGCGTACCATTCGAGTTGCCAACAGGCCAAAACTCGACGACGGGCAAGGTCCACCCGTCCCCACTTTGTATACGCCAGCGAGAAATGGCTATGTCATCTGACTCTGTTTGATCGACAATCGCAGGCTCCAAATCGTATTCAGGTTGTTGAATGATTTCCCTCAACTTATTTCGTTGTTCTTCAGCGGAAGATTCTTCCAGTTGCCTGGGAAGCGACTGACTGATTTGCTCAGCCAAATCATGCAAAGTCATGTTGTTCGGTGGCATCGGAACCGCCAGTTCTTCTTCTGTTTTGATCTCCGCATCATCGATCGCCAGTTCCACTGGTTCAAATTCTACATCATTACACAACCAATGTTGCTGCAGTAACCGATAAAGCGACTCGCGATTGTCTTGATCGAAGTTGTGCGTGCCGGGGTCCTCATTGATATGTATCTGAAAGTTGTCAGCGACGCTGCAGAGACTGTAGAAATTTTCGCCCACGGTCTCCAATCGGTCCAATATCAGAGACGGAATAAAGCAACAGTCGTCCTCGGCGTTGTAAGTCAACAACAGCGGACGAGGGGCGACCATGGCAGTGAGATGTGTGTAGTCGGCTATGCTACACAGGTCAGAGGGTATCTGTTCCGCGTCACCAATATTGTTGTCACCACTGATTCGTTCGTGAATGCTGCAATAGCCTGCCACCGGATTGGCAAGCGTGATCCGCGTGTCGAGTGCAGCAAGCCAAATCGATTGCCATCCACCTCCCGATAAACCAGCCACGCCCACACGCTTAGGGTCGGCATGTTCATGGGTAAGAGCCACGTCGAGTCCTCGGGTAAGGGCGAGAACGAACGGTGCCACGCCACTTGTGCCGCAGAGGTCTAGTTGCACCAGCCGATTGTGTTTGTTGTCATCATCATGCAATTGGCCCATGTCGATGAATTCCAGGTTGTAGGCCAAGATCCCGCGCCGCGCCAGGTTAATGCAGCGTCGCTGCTTGTAAGGCATTGCCTTTCCACCTCGATGGTGACCGTTGGGATTGATCATGACTGGCATGTTACCAGTTAATGTTTTTGGCTCATAAAGCAGGCCAGGAATCCAGAACCCCGGTAGGGCTTCATAGCGAAACTTCTTGATTCGATAACCGTTGCCTTCGTTGATTGTGTCGAACCACTCGACTTTGGTTTCCGCGTCACGCCAGTCGACAGCTTCACCTTGAAAAACAACTTTGTCGAGGAATTCCTCGCGCAGGCGGGCAGCTTCCTTGAGCCACTCTTTCTGGGAATTTGGAATTTTGAGAGAAGGGATCCGGGCAGCAACATATGAGCGAACTTCTTCCTTTGACTGACCATTCGAGAGCAACGGCTGACTGAGGGCTTTTGATACGGTGCTTGCGTGCCAGTTGCCATCCGATCGCTGCAAATCGAAATAAAACACACCACTGGAATCCTCAGCTGTTCCAACCTCGTGCTTCTTCAACTTCAGTTCGTCGCCGAGTAGCACTCGCTGAGCAATCTCTCCCTCAGGAGTCGTAACGAGGAACTCAGCAGGATGGGTGAAAATGATGTACTTACCATTCTCCTGGGACCGTCGCTGTAAAATGTGGTCATTCTTTTCGGGTCCATACATCCCTCCTGAAGGACAGATCAACAAGTCTGCACCCCGCGAACAGAATTGTTTTACTATGTCTTCATTGCGACGGTCGGCGCAGATCATAATTCCCAGTTTTCCGAAAGGGGTGTCGATGACGGAGGACTCCTTGCCTTGGGTAATACGAACCGACTCGTGATCTAGCTTTTGTTTGTGGTACTTTCCGAGCAACTCACCTTCAGGATTGAGCACAATTGCAGAATTATAGATAAGATCTGCATCGCGCTCCAAAATGCCCGCAATCAAATGGATATCAAGTTCATCTGCCAACTTCCGCAGTTTCTCATAGTATTCTCCGCCAGGAATCAGTTCACCAAGCGACTGAAACTCTTCCAGCGGGATCTCTTTATCTTCGATCGAGTAACCGTCCAAGAAACATTCGGTTGTGCAGACGACATCCGCTCCGTCGGCTGCTGCGGAACGGACTAATGGTTCAAAGCGGGAATAGTTGGCTTCGCGATCGCCACGAATCCACTTCAGGACGATTCCCGCAACCCGCAGTTGATTGGAAGGCGACTCGTCTGCTAAGAGTTGCTGGGTGGGCGGTATGATCATCGCCCCCAGCAGGAGAGATCTCACGATTTTTTTCATCACCGCTCCAAATGTGCGGTGAAAGTATTTGCCGACATAGCGACCTCCATTTGGACTACATTGTTTTTCTCAATAGCAAGTAGAAGTAATGAATAGAATAGTCTCCCCAGAAATCAATGTAGTCCAATTGCATGATTTCAACCAGAATGTTGGAGCATGTTTAGATTTGCAAAACAAGAAACGGTCACTTGGCAATTCTCGCGAATCAACTGCTATTCTGAACTGTTTGAATCGCAATTTGGAAGTATCGTTGCCACATTATCTGAAGAGGATATACTTACCGTTCCAGCCTAGCGGGTTTTCCAAACTTGCTTCGATCATCCCCGAGGTATCAATCATGTATCGCAGATCCAGTCGACTGTTTGGTTTTACCTTAGTAGAACTCTTGGTTGTAATTGCGATTATCGGTGTACTGGTTGCGTTGTTGCTACCTGCGATTCAAGCGGCTCGAGAATCAGCCCGCCGCAATCAATGCACCAACAATCTTAAGCAAATTGCGCTTGCTACACAGATGTATCACGATACCCAGAAGCAGTTTCCTGCTGGTCGAATTGGAACGGACGAATTTACTACTTCTTGGGCGTTTCAACTATTACATTATTTGGAAGGTGGCAATATCTACCAGACCTGGAAGCGGAATGTGCCGCCTTTTGACGTCGAAAATTCGTTGGCCATGCGCACGCCAGTGGAAACCTATACCTGTCCCAGCCGTCGAACACCAGCGGCAGACCGCGACTTTGTGGATGGATCGGTTCCCGCGTTGCTTGCGAAAGGGGTTGGAGCCGGTGGCGACTACGCGGCTAATGCGGGACGCGATACAGTAGAATATGGTGTCGACAACCAGCAAAAACCTCTCCCCTCGATCGACGAAACCGTCGCTGGACCAATCTTTACCTTTTCGAGAGTAGGAGATCGACAGGTCCAGGATGGATTGAGTAATACCATCGCCGAAGGCGAGCGGCACATTCCCCCTGAGCAAGAAAACCCTCCGGGTGGGATTCAGCAGCTCGGCCAAGGTGACACCGCATTTTTCTCGGGAGATATCCCTCACACGATTCTGCGCAGCAGCAAGGAAGGTATTGCTGAGGGTCCACAGGACTATTCGCGAACAAAATTCGGAAGCGAACACAGCGGCATAAGTCAATTCGCATTCTTAGACGGCCATGTGAAGGCTATCGCGAATACGATTGATATAATCACTTTTCAACTAATGACTTCTATTGGCGATGGTCAAGTGATTTCCTCAGAATAACTGCGAGGAATTCTCATTCGTCCGATCTTTTTCTTTGATTTACTATTCTTTTCCTATAAGCGAGAGCAAGCATGTTCAGAACCAAAGCCGGTCTCCCAATGCTATGGGTATTGATGCCATTCCTCTTATCGCTGAACTTCGGTGCATGTCAGTTAGTGCTTGCAACTGTTCCGCCTCGCCCGAATGTTCTGTTCATTGTCACCGACGACATGAACAACGACCTCGGTTGCTACGGGAATCCTCGTGTGCATAGTCCGAATATTGATGAGTTAGCCAAACGGGGAATGCAATTCGATCGTGCCTACTGTCAGGTCACAGTTTGCAATCCCTCGCGCGTTTCCATGCTAAGTGGGCTCAGACCAGACAAGACACAGGTCTACACTTTGACGGAGGAGACACGCTCGCATTTGGGGGACTGGGTGATGCTACCGGAGTATTTTCGCAAGCAGGGCTATTTCACTGCTCAGATCGGCAAGATCTATCACACCGATGACGGCTTCGAAGATCCTCGCTCGTGGGATGTTGAGATTCGCGAGTTTGGCAAACGGCCTCCAGAAGAGGAGATTATTGCAGGAGCCGATCCCGACGGCCCAGGGGAACACACGAATGATTGGTCCGTACTTAAGACTCCTGACGAGGAGACTCCCGACGGTATCGTCGCCCGCAAGGCAGTTGAGATCATGGAGGATGCCGTTAATCGTGAGGAACCATTTTTCCTTGGTGTCGGCTTTCGGCGTCCCCACGCTCCTTTTGCGGCTCCTAAAGAGTATTTTGACATGTATCCTCCTGATACGATCGACCTGCCGCCTTCTGTGCCAGACGGTTACTATGAGAACTTGCCTGAAGCGGCAATCAATTATCCAGCACCAGAGAAACCTCTCTCTGAAAAGGAACAGCGCGAACTGATTGCCGCCTATTATGCTTGCAATACCTTCGTCGATGCTCAGGTAGGGGTCTTAATCGATGCTGTGGACCGTCTTGGAATCGCAGATAATACGGTGATCGTATTCCTCAGCGATCACGGCTATCACCTCGGTGACCACGGCGGATTTTGGCATAAGATGTCGCTCTTTGAAGAATCTGACCGAGTACCTTTGATTATCTATGCACCCGGAATGAAGGCTGCGGGGCAGAGTACTGAACAACTGGTCGAATTGATTGACTTGTATCCCACCTTAGTTGCATTGACAGGATTGTCAGAACGCGAGAATCTCGATGGGATCAACTTAACCGAAGTGCTGAATAATCCCGAAGAGCCTACGAAACCGGCAGCCTTTACCGTCGTTTCCCGGAGTGAGAATCCCGCAGCCGATCACGCCAAGAATATGGATTACCTAGGACGCTCGGTGCGTACTGACCGCTGGCGCTATACAGAATGGGACGGTGGCAAGCGGGGGATCGAATTATACGACCACCAGAACGACCCTCGGGAACTAAAAAACCTAGCTGATGATCCCAAGCTGGCTGACACACGTTCGCAGTTAAAGAATCTCTTGAAATCCTCTCACTCCCTTAGGAAAACGCCATGAAGAAGGCGCTGTTCTTTTCAGCAGTCATCCTAATCGTCTCTACAATAACAATTGTTGATTCGCTTGTTTGTGTTGCTCAAGGAAGCAAATACGGCCAATTTGCACCACGCGATGCATATGTTGACGGTTCTGATCTCGCTTACTACGGCAGTGAAAATGAATGGAGCCGACGTCAGTTTTCCCAAGAGAAGGCCGAAGACGAGTACAAGCGACGTGGACAGCGGGTGCTCCTGGAAACTTTGAACGGCAATCCGAACAAGGCCCTGAAATGGGCTGCGGAGTATCTTGTCGAAGATCCTCAGGACTTGGAATCCATCTTCAACCAATCGATTGCCTACAGTCAGTTAGGAAAAATAGACCAGGCATTTGCCTCTATGAAACAGGCAGTTGAGGGGGGGCTCCCCATCGAGCGATTCTTGGCAGGACCACGGCACCTGCTAGAACCTCTTACCCAATCGAAAGAATTTCAGGAATATGCGCGCAACCGGGTGTCGGATTTGATCCACGGCCCGATGCTGGGCTGTGTCACGGATCATTCCGCTCGCATCTGGGTGCGTACCGAAGGAGTCACACCTGTGAAAGTGCAAGTTTTTTCTTGTGACTCGCTGGGCAAGCCCACAACAAACGTCGTTGCTACTGGCACCTCATTGGCCGATCCCCAAATGGACTTTACCGCGACCATTGATGTCACGGGACTCCAACCTAACACTCAATACGCATACGACATATTGATTGACGACAAGTCTGTCCTCAAAGGTGACCGCCCGCGGTTCCACACATTTCCTAAACCGGGTACTCCAGGCCTGTTCAAAGTCGCTTTCGGAGGGGGAGCAGGCTTTATGCCAGAACACGAACGCATGTGGGACACAATCTCCACGCAGGAGCCCGATGCTTTGTTTCTGTTGGGCGATAACGTATATATCGATCTCCCCGAGGAACCTCGCGGCCTGCATCAATACACTTATTATCGTCGCCAGTCGCAGCCTGAATTTCGTCGGCTTACTGCGAGCACTCCCGTCTATGCCATCTGGGACGATCACGACGCTGCCATGGATGATGTCTGGCTGGGTCCATATCATGACCGACCGGCTTGGAAGCCTGCGATGCTCCAGATCTTCAAAGAGAATTGGGTGAACCCCGGCTACGGCGATGAAGAATCTCCGGGGTGTTGGTTCAAGGCCTCATTTGGAGACATCGATTGCTTCTTTCTTGAGACGCGCTATTTCCGCACCAATCCCTTTGGCAAAGATCCGACTATGCTAGGAGCCGTCGAAAAAACATGGCTACTCTCGGAACTCAAAAACTCTAAGGCTACTTTCAAAGTCATCGTGTCCTCCGTCCCCTGGGCACCCAATGCAAAACCCGGCAGTCACGACACATGGGACGGTTTTCCAAAAGAGCGCGAGGAAATCTTCCGCAGCATCGAAACGAACAAGATCAACGGAGTACTCCTGTTGTCAGCCGACCGCCATCGTAGCGAAGCGTGGAAGATTGACCGGTCAAATGGCTATCCACTCTACGACCTGATGAGTTCCAAACTCACGAACGAACATACCCACGAGTGTGTGCCTGGGCCTCTGTTTTGTTACAATAAACTTTGTTCCGTCGGCATGGTGACCTTCGACACCAAAGAAACCGATCCCAAGATTACCTACGAGATCGTGAATATCGACGGTGATGTGATTGATACACTCGTGATCAAGCACAACCAAATCAGCTTTTAACTATTCTTGGTACGCAGGTGGTTTTGACAGCGCCTCGGTCGGCGGTAAAAATTTGGTATCGAACAGTATCCCGCCGATACTGGGTCCTTGCTTACTATCGCCATTGAGTTGGATCTTAATAAAGTCCCCCGATTGGAAACCTTCATAGCGAAACGTATAGACATCTGCTACGCCGTTAAACTTCAAAGCGTCGTCAGGCGGTACACTCATCGGTTCCAAATCAACATCTTTTGCATTACCTCGCGCACGCAGCCGATTCGTCGGATTGTGCTCCCCGTTCGTGTTGTCAGTGACGATGTGCAAGAAGAACACATCCGGGGTTCCCTCACCAAGCTGGATTCGATTGACCGAATTGTTCGTGTTTTTGTAGGCATAAGGATCGACGATGGCGCCGGAGCGACCTCGCTGGCCGTTGGGAAGCACGAAATCGTTCCACTCTGCTTGTCCCCCTTTTGAACGGCCAGGCCCATCCTGCGAAAAGGTACGAGTCCAGAAAGCGAGGTCCCAAATCTGAGTCGCGTGATTTAGTGGTCCCGCCCAAGCCGGCAGCGCATTGCGGGCATTTTCTCCCGTTGGCCTGCCAGAGACAGGATCCTCCGCAGCAAACTGAGGAAACCAATATCCGGCCTTGCCTATGCCTAACTTCTTGAAGTTCGTGGAATCGCGAATCACTCCGACATAGGTGATAGTCTCTTCTCCACTTACTCGGCTCACAAAGATCGCAAGAATCACCATCGCGGCAAGTTGGAGTTGCTGGTATTTCATTGTCATTAGATTCGGGTTTTGAGGCTAACTAGGCGATTGGCATCCTTCACTTTGGCAGGCCCACCAAGTCGTTTGGTAACACCAAGTTGTCTTTCGCATGTTGCACTTCGATTAGCAGTTGCATTTCTTCCACGCGCTCAGGCTCCTTTGTAGCGATATTGTGCTTCTCGTAGGGATCATCAGCGAGATTGAATAACTCAGGCTCGCCTCTCGCTGGTAAGATGAGCTTCCAATCGCCGAGTCGGAGCGAATGTCCTTTCTGCATGGCAATGTAGATGGCGCGAGGTTTGATTTCAGCACAAGAACCGATAAGCGCGGGCCATTGGTTCTCTCCGTCCCAAGCGAGGTCCCGTGGTGGATGATATCCAGTGAGGTGTGCGATTGTCGGAAACCAGTCTGCCACATGCATAGGTGTTGTATGCTTGTGAGCCGCAAGTTGACCTGGCCAGTTAGCAAATGCACACACTCGTACTCCCCCATCGTATAGCGTGTTCTTCTGTCCGCGAAGTGGATCGTTTTCGCTATTCAGTGGTGAGTCTCCTACGTCGCCGACATACGCGTTCTCAAGAGACTCAATACCGCCGTTATCGCTGGTAAAGACAACTAGCGTATTGTCACGCTGACCGGTCCGCTCCAATGCGGCTACAAACTCACCCACCTTCGCATCGAGTTGTGATGTCTCTGCCGCGAGCCGCAATCGGGAGTCTTGTTTCTCAAGGTCATCATGGAATACGACTCCATCGTACAATTGCTTGTACTCATCTGGTGCATCGACCGGAGTATGCACGGCATGGAACGCGACGTAGACGAACCATGGGCTTGGCTGTTCCTCGATGAAATGCAGTGCTTCGGCGGCAATCAACTCGGTGGCATTTCCTTCTTCATCAAGCCGTATACCGTCGCGATGCCAGGTATCTTCGTAAGGGCCATGCCGATATTTGTGAGTCCACGGATCGGCTGCCCCAGTCAATGTGCCATAGCTGCGGTCAAAACCGTAATGATTGGGGCCCCACTCGGATCGCGATCCCAAGTGCCACTTGCCTACCTGACAAGTAAGGTAGCCGAGCGATTTGAGCGCCTTCGCCATGGTGATCGTATCAAGCGGCATCGCTCTTAAGTTGCTCGGCGCCAACGAATGAGGACCGAATCGACCCGGATAGCGGCCGCTCATCAAGGCGGTCCGCGTCGGAGTACAAACGGGCTGCACATAATGTTGATCTAGTTCGACACCCTCGCGGACGAGCCGATCTAAGTTAGGCGTTTTGCTGAAACCGCCGTGCCAGCCTACATCACTCCAACCAAGATCATCGGCCACAATGAACAATATGTTTGGGTGTGTTTCGTCCCCCATGACTAGTTGTATGCGGGCTAATGAAAGTAACAAAACCCCAAGAATGCAACTCACTCGCATCGAGAGGCACCTTTCAAAACATCTCCTCGGCACAAGGTGATGGGTTCGTTCAAGCTGTTTTCGGTACAGACCAATGTCCACCATCTCGATATTTTCTCGACAGCATCGCAGTTGCCTGCTTGTCGTCAACGATCTTCTCGGTTTTGGGATCGAGTTTGATTGTACGACCTAATCGAGTCGATATATTTCCTAGGTGAATTGCTGCCGCGGTGCGGAAGGCTACGTCAATCGAGGCGTTCGGGATTGAGCCTGTCTTGATGCAGTCGACCCAGTTACGTTGATTATCAGCGACTTCTGATTTCACCGGGCCATCAAGTTTTATTTCAATGCGATTCTTGTCGTCGTCAAAGACCTCAAATTTGCCTCGCTTGCTGAGGAACATTTTCCCCTTTGTTCCAAAATACTCGGCACCCGCATCGACATTGAATGGGTAAGAAGTCGACCAGAGCCGTTGCTCATAAATCAATAACTTCGTTGGATCGCCAGGATATTCCAGCGAGACCTGCATCGTGTCAGCCCACTCGCGATCATCTTTGAAATAGTAAATTCCACCTACTGAGGAGATGGTCGATGGTTGATTCTCGACCCCTAGTCCCCACATCGCGTAGTCGAGTTCGTGGACACCGTCATTTCCCATACCGCCAGAACCGAAGTTAAACCACCAATGCCAATCGTAATGGAATCGGTTCGCCTGGTATGGTAGCCACTCGGCAGGACCGACCCAGGTGTCGTAGTCGACTCCTGTGGGGACCTCTGAGGGCTGTTGGTGACCAATGTCATTGCGTCGCTGCCAGTTCCAGCATCGTGCGATTATCACATCGCCGATAATTCCATCGCGTAACATTCCGATGGCCTGTTGAATACCTTTGCAAGAGCGTGCTTGCGTCCCATGGGCAAACACTCGATCCGACTTAGCGAGTGCCTTGACCAACATTTGTCCTTCCGCGAAATTGTAAGAACAAGGTTTCTCAACATAGACATGTTTGCCCGCATCGAGTGCTAGCAACGCTGCTGGGACATGCCAATGATCGGGGGTGGCGATCGTAACGCCGTCAATCGAGGGATCATCTAAAACTCTGCGTAAATCACTCTCGGGCTTTGCTCCAGTTCTCGCGACCCCTTCTGAGAGTCGTTTCTCGTCGATATCACAAACGTATGCAATCTTCACGTCAGGCAAAGTGGACAGTGCTAGGTGATGTGCTTTACCTTGATTCCCTGAGCCGATCACACCAATCCGCACGCGTTCATTTGCCCCAACGGCTGCAGAACTGACGGTACTATAGAGAGTAGACGCTGCTGCACTGGCAGCCGCTGTGGCAAGGAACTTTCGTCGTGTGGTCTTAGGCATGGCAAAACCCTTTGCAGAGAGAAAAAGACTGAAAGAGGATAAGATCAAAATTGCTAGGGAAGGCGAACAAAAGCGATGTTACGCCCCTATGTCAAACTAGCCGGTGCAAGATTTGGAGTCAAGTTCTTGGGCAGTGAAACTCGGGTTCAAGCTGCCTTGATACGAACGAAACCATACTGCGCAATTCGACTAATACGTAATCTGCTGTTGGCGTTTCGAGCAGCATAGCCAAGTCCTACTGAAACAATGGTCTCGATGGGGCTGCAAGTAATCTCCGGACTCAATAGCGAGTTGCAGCTTTCATTGTTGCGCAACATAATCGACTATAGTTCGAGTGATAATTGACGTGCTCCTAGCGATTCATGAATCCCATTAGGAAAACAAACAGTTTTGGAGGCTTCATTTGAGAACCGCAAATGGGAAGATATCTTTGGTCTGGCAACTCGTTTCAACAGTTCTGGTTTTTTTTCCCGGATACCTAAGATACTGTGAAGCAGAAACGGTAACGCTCTGGTTGTTCGATGAGCAGGTGGGTACGTATCCGAGTTGTGTACTGGGTGATGCTGCGTCGGGGGACTTCCCACTCGTGATCGGATCTGGCGGACAATTAATGGAAGGTAGATTTGGGAATGCCCTTGAACCAGTTGGAAGACCACCGGTCAACTATCCTCTAGAAACTATTCGCACAGAGTCTGGCAAACCCATTCATGCTGATTTGAAATCGGCGTCGAAACCACGGTCTAAGATGTCTTGGTTGAACGCTAACTTTGCGGCGTTAATGACTCGCGGAGAACAGCACCTCAGACAAGAGGTCGGCTTTGGTAGCCCGACAACTAGTGGCCTCAATCTGGGAGAGAGAGATTGGACGGTAGAGTTTTGGTATTTGCCGATACGTCCTCCCGAGCGATCAGGTGTTGTCTTCGAGATTGGCACAGGACCGCGAAACTCCAATCCGACAATTACTCAACTCAGCCTCAATGAAGATGGCCAGAGCTTTTCACTAGTCAACGAACCGGGTGAAATAGAACTTCGCATCCCCTCTAACTCCAACGCGTTGGACGCCGATGGAACAGAATGGCATCATCTGGCTTTTGTTTACAGCAAGAAAGATGGTCAGCTTCGCCACTATGTCGATGGGGCTCTCCAGTCCTTACCTGAGCGATGCGCGTTAGAGCCGCTCCCGATCGGCAAAGACGATTACATGAGCGTCGGCCGCGATGGCGGGTGGCAACATCGACTTCCGGGCCGAATTGATGAACTTCGCTTTTCCGACGATCAAGTTTACGAAAAGGAGTTCACTCCTCCGGGGAGTTTTTCCCGCTACAAGGACGACTACAGCCCTCCTCAGTTCAATGAAGGACCACCACTCTTATTCGCTAAATCAGATCACCAAAATCAACCTATTGAACTGGGGAGTCGCAAGTATCTGTTTCTAGATGATGTGTTAATCGCGGAACGCGAGCATGTCGAGTTCCGGGCCAATCCACCGCGATTGGAAGAAATGGTGATCGAAGGTCGTGGACTTTCCAACCACCTGATTGTCTTTGAGGACATTGAGTGTGGCGATGGGCTGGTGCGGCTCTACGGACGTGGACCAAAAGATAGTCTCGCTGTGTGGACTTCCAGCGATGGCGTCAATTTCACGGCCCCCGATCTGGGACGCGAGTATCTCGGCGCGCGGAATGTGGTTCTGGAAGATCCCGTCGGACTCGGCACCATCTTTGTTGATCCGAATGCACCGCCCGAGGAGAGAATCAAGTATTTCAGTGGGTATCGAGGGCGGGGATTCTACGTTTATTCCTCACCGGATGGCTATCACTTCACACGGAATGAAACCAGCGCGTTGCCGTTCCGGGGAGCCTCACAGTCAATCGTGTTTTATGACGATCAGCGTCAGCGCTACGTAGGCTATCACCGGAGCGATATGCTGCGGTTCAAGAGCGGGAAAACCGCGAGGACCTCGGTGATGACCGAGACGACGGATCTGATGCGTCCCTGGCCGTTTAATCCTATTTCACCTGCTGAACAAACTCAACTGAGTCAGTCGCGACGTTTAGGTTGGAAGAATCCCTACTACACTGATAATGGACCACTCACACCACCAGGATTTGGAGTGGAATATCCTACGGTATTTGCACCTCTTGAATCGATAGACCCCGTTGGCGTGGATATCTATGTCCCCAAATGCGTTAAGTACTCCTGGGCCGCTGACACCTATTTGGCATTTCCCGTGATGTATTTTCACTACGACGGTGAAGAACCACCTTCACGCCAAGCCCTCGGCCGGGAAAAGATGAATCGCGGCTCAGGACCCTTGGAAACACAGTTGTCGGTCAGTCGCGATGGAATCCATTGGCTAAGGTATCCCCGCCCTGCCTATGTCGGAATCGGCAGGCACGCTGGGTTTGATCTTAAAAAGGCGTACATGGGGCATGGCATGGTCCGTCGAGGAGATGAAATCTGGCAGTACTACATTGGGAGTGAACAATATCATTCGCCTTTTGCTAAAGACCCATCTGCGCGAGAAGGCACTTTCCGTGTTGTGCAACGATTCGATGGATTTGTTTCCGCCGACACACCCTACACCGGTGGCACATTCACGACCCGACCACTTGTTTTCAAGGGTAACCGACTCGTATTAAATATCGACACTGACGCCACCGGTTATGCCCAAGTCGGACTGCTTGACGAGCAAGGTGATCCGATTGAGGGATATGACTTAGACGAATGTATCTACATAAACGGCGACTTCATAGACACAGAAGTCGAATGGCTCACGACTGGCAAGGACTTGTCTCAATTGGAGGGACGGATTGTGCAGGTTGTGGTGCGATCTCGCGGAACCAAACTCTACAGCATGCAATTTGACAATTGAAAGTCGTAATGCATCGGTTTAAATGCTTCAATTTGATTCGCAATTTGTGCCTACTCTGCTGGACTGCGCTAATTTGTTTGCCTGCCAACGGCCTTGAGGACGAAACATTCCGCCGGATCAGCTTTGCTCACGATGTACGCCCGATTCTTTCTGAACATTGTTACCATTGCCATGGCCCAGATGCAAATGCACGCGAAGCGGATCTACGCCTGGATTTGCAAGAATCGTTTGCTACTGACGAAGATTCAATTGGAATCTTAATTGCGGGTAATCCGGAGGAGAGCGAATTATTCAAGAGGATTGCATCGAAAGATGAAGACCTGCGAATGCCTCCCGTTGAGGCGAAACGACCTCTCACTGAGATGCAAATCGAAACCATTCGGCAGTGGATCGTATCGGGTGCCAAATGGCAGCAACATTGGGCATTTATCAAGCCCGAACGACCACGAATACCTGTGGTGAGAAATAATCAATGGGCAAGAAACGAAATTGATCACTTCATTCTCAGACGTCTCCGCCAGGAGAATCTGGAACCTTCTCCTCAAGCAGCCAAGGAAACGCTTATACGTCGTGTTTCTCTAGATTTGACGGGTCTTCCTCCAACACCCGATGAGGTAGATCATTTTATTGCCGACGATCGGCCCGATGCATACGAACGTTTGGTTGATCGGCTCCTCCAATCCCCTAGCTATGGGGAACAGATGGCGGCCACCTGGCTCGATGCCGCTCGGTATGCCGACTCCTATGGATATCAAGATGACGGAGAAACGAGCATGTGGCGGTGGCGAGATTGGGTGATTAACGCGTTCAATTCCAACATGCCTTTCGACCAATTCACGATCGAACAACTCGCCGGTGATTTGCTTCCCAACGCGACCTTCGAACAGCGAATTGCCACCGGTTTTAACCGTAATCATCGGCACAACTCTGAGGGAGGAGCAATTCCCGAGGAATTCCGAGTCGAATACGTCGTCGATCGTGTGAGTACCACGGGTACGGTCTGGTTAGGGCTCACGCTAGGGTGTGCGCGATGTCACGATCACAAATATGACCCGATCACGCAAAAAGAATTCTACGAGATGTTCGCGTTTTTCAACAACGTCCCCGAAGATGGCAGAGCTCGCAAGGTGGGCAATACGCCTCCACTCATGGCGGCCCCAACATCTGCCCAACTTGAAAGGCAAGCCGAACTCGAAGAGCAACTTGAAAAAGCTCGCCACCACCAGGCGAGCCTCGAATCGCAGTTTAGAAACCATTTCGATAAGTGGGAGCAATACGCAGATGTCTCCACGATCACTGATTTGCCAGACGTGACTCACGACCTCGATATCCATTTCAAGTTGGATGGAAACCTTACCGACGAAATTTCTGCAGAGAATTCCGGCACTTTTGATAACAGCTCTCCTTCTTTCACAACCGGGCAGCAGGGGCAGGCTGCCTGGTTCGATGGAAAGAATACGATCAGCTTGGGTGACATCGGCAGTTTCAGTGACGACAATCGTGTCACTGTAAGTGTGTGGATTCGTCCCAATGATGGTGACGGTGCAATTCTTTCGAAGCTCGAGAATCCCGACAATCCTCAGGATGAGGGCTATAGTATTCTGCTTCAAGACGGAAAGGTGCGGGTCCATTTTACTTCGCAGTGGTTCGACGATGCGATCCGCATCCAAACGAAGACAAGTGTACCTCTAGAGCGATGGACCCAAGTCGCGGTCACTTATGACGGCCTAAGTTCTGCTCAAGGCATTCAAGTCTACTTTAATGGGGAATCGCAGCCGATTGATATTGAATTTGACTCCCTGTTCCAAGGGTTTGGTAATGACGGATCCTTGAGAGTGGGTACTGCCGGAGACTCCCATCTTCAGTTTCAGGGCGCGATTGACGACGTAAGGATTTTCGATGAGAAGCTCTCAGAGAGTGAATTCAGATTGCTCGCAACAAATGAATCAGTGGCTGAGATCCTCCAGACACCTTCTGAGGAGCGAACTGTCAATCAGCGTCACAAGCTCCGCACCTATTATCTAGAGAATCATGCCTCGGAAGAGTTCCACCGGGCAGCACTCTTGGTCGACAGTTTGCAGGAAGAATTAGAGAAGCATTTGCGGAGCTACCCCTCATTGATGATCATGGATGAACTCGACGAACCTCGACTAACGTTTGTCTTAAATCGGGGACAGTATGATTCCCTTGGTGAAGAAGTCGAACCCGCAATTCCGGATGTGTTCACCAGATCGTCCAAGGGCGTACTCCCCAACCGTTTGGGACTTGCCAAATGGTTAGTTGACCCCGAGAACCCGCTTACAGCTCGTGTGGCAGTAGACCGGCTCTGGCAAATGTCTTTTGACCGAGGCTTGGTCCGTACGGTGGAAGACTTTGGTGTTCAGGGTGAAGGACCCAGTCATCCAGAATTACTCGATTGGTTGGCTACCGAGTTCATTCGCAAAGGGTGGGATCAAAAGGCGGTTCGCCGGCTTATTGTCAACAGTGCCACCTATCGACAACAGTCACATGCAACGGCGAAGCTTGTATCAGTGGATCCGGAAAATCGGCTATTGGCCCGAGGCCCCAGATTTCGTCTGGCTGCCGAAGAGATTCGTGACGCAGCACTCCATGTTAGCGGATTGTTGGTTGAGCAATTGGGGGGACCTTCGGTAAAACCCTATCAGCCGCCTGATCTATGGGAAGAAATCGCAGACGATGTGTACGAACAAGATAGCGGAGAGAATCTCTACCGCCGCAGCCTCTATCTGTTTTGGAAGCGGACCGTCACGCACCCCCTCATGACGGCGCTTGATGCTCCAAGTCGCGAGGTCTGCACGGTCCGCGAAGAACGCACCAATACACCCATGCAAGCCTTGGCACTATTAAATGAAGAGGGTCTCGTCGAGGCCGCCCGAGTGCTTGCCGAACGCGTCCTCAGTGAAGAACACAATTCAACAAACGACAGACTGGTCAGGGCATTTCGCCTGACCACTTCTCGAATTCCTCAACCTGAGGAACTTGATGTTATGAATCGTTCTCTCGAAAAGTCTGTAGAACATTTTTCCAGTCATCCCGAAGAAGCTGAACAGTTGGCCACGGTCGGAGAGCATAGCAATGTGCCTAACTTGGACTTCGTACAAGTAGCAGCCCATACGACAGTCATGAACATGCTGCTGAATCTCGACGAAGTCATGACGCAACATTAAGCGAGAGACACTTTTTGCCCAGCAAGACTTGAATTAGCACGGTAGCCCACAGGCTTGCAGCAAAGTTTCTTGAGCGGCCAGATCGTGGGCGCTGTCAAAGTCGGCCTTCTTTTCACCACGAATGATTGCGGCCAGGTCGGCAAGATCTGCTACATAACGCTCGTATTTATCAAAAGTAATCTCCTGATATCCTTCACGATATTTTCCTCTTGGCTCAGATAAAGCGAGTTGAGCTCGCGGGTCATCAAGGGGTTGAATATGTACCGTGCCTTTCGTGCCGCAGACGGTCAGATGTCGTCGTTCTCCTCCTTCTATTTCTAACGCAGTCGAACGGATCGTGGCGGTGGCACGGGGATAGCTACAAACGGCCAGCATGTTGTCCATAAGTTGGTCATCAGCCTGCGATGAATGATGGTTGTAAGGAGTCACTTTATCAGGCTTTCCCATGATGCCCACCAACAGATCGATCAGATGGCAACCGAGTTCAAACATCGTCCCGCCAGGATTCTGGGCCCACAGTTCGCGTTTTGGCTGGTCCACTTCCTTGCTCATCACGGTATCGAATTCAAAGATTTCACCAAGCCAGCCTTTCGCCAGAAGATCTCGCAATAATAAGACGCCCGGGTTGTAGCGGTACATGTAGCCAAGTTGCACGACGAGTTGTTGGCGATCCGCTTCGGCAAGCATCTCGCGGAAAGTCGCCAGCGAGGAGCCGGGGGGTTTATCCAGATGAACGTGTTTACCAGCGGCTACACACTCGCGGGCCACAGGAAGCAACTGATCAATCTTCGTCTCCACGGCCACTGCTTCGACGCCGGGTGTATTGAGCAGTTGCTCTGTTGTCATGAATTGTAAGTTGCGATAGATCTCCGACTGCTCGACCTCGGCCCTCAATTCGGGATCAGATTCTACTACCCCAACTACCTCCCAATCGGGAGAATTGCGAAACACTTCCATCTTGCCAGCGGCATGACTATGTCCGACGCCGATCTGTCCAACTTTGATCCGCTTTGATTTCGCAAGAGCAGCAGACGCCCTTCCCGCGTAAACTGCTGTCGATGCAAATGCTGCCACTGGGATGCCATGGAAAAGAAAATCGCGTCTGGAAGAGTTGCTTGGCATAATTGTCTTGTTCCTGATTTCCGAATATGCAAGGAATAATTAGTGTCTGATAAGTCGTGATCGCCATTCTATGGCTCGACCAATTCCATGTTAACGGTCACAGTACACGTTAGAATGGGCTATTTCATATTTTCATGACTGCGGAGGAGCTACCTTGTTTGTTTGGATTCTAGTTGTACTCGCCTCTCTGTCTAGTCAGGCACTCATTCTCCAATCGTATTGTTTCGCAGCAGACGAATTGAATGAATTGGTCGATGGGGATAAGCTCCCCTTACCAAAACGAGGCATCTGTGCGCATCGCGGTGCAAGCGGGACTCACCCTGAAAACACCTTGGCAGCTTTAAAAGAGGCGGTTCGGCTCGGAGCACACATGGTCGAGTTTGATCTGGCTCTGACCAAGGACTCGCATCTTGTGTTGATGCATGATGAGACAGTTGACCGCACGACGGACGGCCAAGGTCTTATCAAGGATTTCACGTTGGCTCAACTCCGCAAACTAGACGCAGGCTCGTGGAAATCTCCTCAGTTCCGGAATGAGCGAATCCCGACGCTAGCCGAGGCATTGGACGCATTGCCGTTGAATATCTGGATAAACATTCATTTGAAGGGAAGTGCAGAATTAGCTTCCAAGGCAACGCGACATATCGTAAACGCAAATCGTCTGCATCAAGCGGTGCTGGCTTGTGGGGCAGTGGCGGCGATCGTTGCCCGCGAAGTTGAACCGACAATTATGATCTGTAATATGGATAGACGACGCAGCAACGAACAATACGTAGATTCAACGATAGACGGGCAAGCTGATTTCATTCAATTCTTAGCAATGCGACCGCCGGAGGTCGAGCAGATAAAACATTTGAAACAGCACGACATCCACATCAACTATTGCTGCACAGACGATACTGAAGAACTCCAAAAACTCTTCTCCCTAGGCGTAGAGTTCGTCCTGGTCGACGATCTCGAAACAATGCTCAAGGCTGCAGAGCGACAGGAGATAGCCCACTTGCACCCTGTATATTCTGAATGAGGAATACAAACTTATCGTTTGTCCCGCGATACTACGGATGCTCCAATCCCGCTGAACGCAAATCTCTAAGTGCTTGCTGTAAATATTTGGGAAGGGGTTGTGTTGTTGTCAAAGAGTGCTTTTCTTGAGGATCCTTGGCCACTTCATAAAGCCGCCCGTCACTATAAAGTTTCCAGTGGCGGTCTTTGACGAAGGCTTTTCCCTTGTGCTCAGCAAACACCCATTCGCGATCTCCTTTTCCTTCACCCAAAAGTCGCTGGGCAAACGAACGTCCATCTAAGGTGACTTCTTCAGGTAAGGAAGCGCCGGCGAGTTCTGCCAAGGTCGGAAGAAAATCGCTCACGTCCACCAGGTCATCGCAAGCGGTGTCTGCAGGGATGTGGTCAGGCCAACGGACGATCAGGGGAACCCGCGTACCGGCGTCCGTCAATTGGGCCTTTCCCCCGGGGATTACCGTTCCATTTCGGATTGAGAAAATCGGCTGATAGATCAGCTCTCCACTATTATCCACGCCATCGATGTTTCTCGCTGGGGAACCGTTGTCCGTGAGAAAAATTACGAGCGTGTTGTCACGAAGGCCTGCCTGATCAATAGCATTGACGATTCTTCCCACTCGGTCGTCCATGGCCGACACCATTTCGGCAAAGGTTTGATAGCGTCCGTTAGGGCCGACAGGTACGGGTTTATCCAAATCATTGGTCACCGCATGGCAAAGCGCCATGGAATAGTAGGCAAAGAACGGCTGATCGCGCTTTCGCTGGATGAAGTCGACCAGAAAATCACAATAGACATCGGGCCCATATTTATCGTGGACATCCTCTCGTTTGACGCCATTTCGCCAGATCCATGGTTCGTAGTACCTGGGACCTTCATGCCAGCCAAATAGACAATACTCATCGAATCCGAGTCGAGTCGGATGCGACAAGTCTTCGCCCAACAATGCTATTTGCCACTTTCCTGCCACAGCCGTGGCATAGCCGGCTCGTTTGAGTACTTGGGCGATGGTATTGGCTTCGGCTGAGGGAGGATAGCTGCCCCAATCGGGATTGCCCATGCGGAACGGATACTGACCGCTAAACAGACAAATTCGTGTGGGATGACACACAGGCATAACATAGGCATGCTCAAACCGCATCCCTTGCTGAGCTAATTCGTCGATGTGGGGAGTGGAGTAGCTTTCACCTCCGTAGCACTCAAGTACTTCCGAGCCAACGTCATCTGCCAGAATGAATAAGATATTCGGCGGTGAGTCATGTTCCGCTCGGACGTCGGAGGTTGTCCAATTCAAAGCAAGAAACATCATAAATAGCAATTGGCGACGAACGCTCACAATCTAATCTCCTTGAAGCTGTAATTCAGTTAATTCATGGTAAAAACTTGGTGAACGGCGTTCGAGGATGTCGCCGGTTCCTACGTTGTCGTCGATTTCAATAGTGGCAAACACTAACTGATCGTGGTCTCCTTCATTGCGGGCTACGATCTTGCCACTCGGATTGATGATCAGAGCTTGGTTCTGCTTTACATAGACTACCCACACGCTATTCTCCCAGGCACGCGTGCGGAGTAGTGCCTCGTTTCGCTCACCGTCTGTACCATACGCGGGTATGATGAGTATTTGTGCTCCCTTGAGGGCGAGAATTCGCGCTACTTCAGGAAAGCGGCGATCGTAGCATATCAACGCTCCAATTGTGCCAAGATCGGTTTTTGCGACTGGAAAACTGGTACCGGGGGTATTGAAGGCTTCCCCTTTGATATGAGTCTTGGAATAGTGCAGCACCAATTCCCCCGCAGGAGAATAGACCACGACCGAATTGAACATTTCTTTGCCGCGACGTTCGGCAAATCCTACAGAAAGAAAGATTTTTAGTTTGGAAGCCAAATCGGCAATCCGCTTCATCCAGGGTCCATCCAGCGGTTCACCAATTTCCATGAATTTTTCACGGGTGAGTTCAGGCACCAGCTTCGCGTTGCTCAAATATCCGTCTAGGAATCCTTCACAGGTCACGACGAGACGTGCCCCACTCTCTGCGGCCTGAGATGCGTACTTTTTGAGGAGGCCTAAATTATGTGCTTTGTCCCATCGCTCGGGTTGCACGCGCATAGCCGCTACCAGGAAGTTCGTCTCACTCTCAGCGACTGCCGCGGGATCTCCAACCAGAGGCAATACAATTCCACTCACCACAAGACCGACCATCAGTGGCTTAAGCCAGGTGGCATTTCGAAAAGACATGGTAGAACCTAAGAAAAGAGTTGAGTCAATTTCCGACGTTCAATTAAAGCTACACGTGAAATCCGTCGCCAACAAGACTGCGATCCGCTTTCCGCATGAAAGACGCAAAAGCAGAAGCAAGGTGTTGGCGAATTGAGAAATCTTTATTGGCCCAGAGCAACTCTGTTGGAAGTCGATTCTCAGTCAAGAATATTTTTCTCTTACGCTTGGAAATCAATTGGTGAGAGACTCGTACAACGGTATCATAAAAGAAGAGTCACCAGCATTGCTCTTTGCAAGAGAGAAAGCGAATCTTGAGTGGAGCATTTTCAGTGGATAGTTTCCCATGGACATTTCTCATCGATTGAATTGCTACTGCAATCGTCGCAACTTCTTGGGGCGAACTGGTCTCAGTCTTGCGTCGGCTGCCTTTTCTACACTTATCAAATCTCCCGGGCATGCGATCCAGGGCAGCAACTCATCGCGGAGCTTTCCCAATTTTGCACCCACTGCCAAGCGCGTTATCTACCTGTTCCAGTCAGGCGGCCCATCGCAAATTGACTTATTCGATTACAAGCCCAAGTTGGCAGACTGGCGAGCTAAGGAACTTCCTGATTCTATTCGCCAAGGCCAGCGTATCACCACCATGACCTCAGGGCAGGGAGGGCTGCCCATTGCACCTTCGCAATTTACCTTCTCACAGCACGGGCAGAATGGAACCTGGGTTGGAGACCTCCTACCTCACACGGCCAAGGTCGTAGATGATTTGTGCATCGTACGATCAATGCATACCGATGCCATCAACCATGACCCCGCGATCACATTTCTGCAAACTGGCTCTCAACAACCTGGCAGACCCAGCATGGGTGCCTGGCTTGCCTATGGATTGGGAAGCGATGCAGAAGATTTGCCGGCCTTTGTCGTGCTACTCTCAGGGAGAGAAGGACAACCACTCTATGATCGCTTATGGAGTAGCGGTTTCTTGCCGTCGACATATCAGGGAGTAAAGTTTCGCTCGGTCGGCGATCCTGTTTTGTATCTTTCCGATCCCCCTGGCATGGATCGTGAGACACGCCGCAATGTGTTGGATGGATTAGCGGAGCTAAACGAGATGCAGCTCGCTGAGTATGCCGACGAAGAAATTGCTACGCGAATAGATCAATACGAAATGGCCTTCCGCATGCAAACTTCAGTGCCCGAACTTACCGACCTTTCGAGTGAACCTCAGCACGTGCTTGATTTGTATGGTCCCGATTGCCTGAAACCGGGAACTTTTGCTCACAATTGCCTTTTGGCTCGTCGCATGGCTGAACGAGGTGTAAGGTTCATCGAGCTTTTCCAACGAGGTTGGGATCACCACAACAAGTTGCCTGAAGAGCTCCCAAGATTCTGTCAGGCAACGGATCAGGCTGCTGCCGCGCTAGTCACCGATCTTAGACAACGCGGCATGCTCGATGAAACGCTCGTCGTTTGGGGAGGCGAATTTGGCCGCACGGTTTACTGCCAAGGCAAGCTCACCCCCACCGACTACGGGCGGGATCATCATCCTCGCTGCTTTACGATGTGGATGGCCGGCGGCGGATTTCGGCCGGGCATGACTTACGGTGAAACAGACGATTACAGCTACAACATTGTTGACAAGCCGGTTCATGTCCACGATCTGCATGCCACGATGTTGCATTGTCTGGGAATTGACCACACACAGTTGACTTTCAAGTATCAAGGTCGCCGCCATCGCTTGACTGACGTGGCGGGGAACGTGAAGTATGACTTACTGAAAACATAGCGAGCCGGGTGCAGCCAGTCCTGCAGGCAATGCCCTTCCCCCCCCTAACTAACGGGAGCTTTTACCTTGCGTACTCTGATTGGCTGGTGCTCAGCACTGCTTTTGAACTTTTCTGTTTCGACATCGTCACTAGCAGTCGATATTGGGCAACAGGGAGATAACTTTCTGGTGTCGATCGACGGCCAAGAGTTTGCACTTTACGACACAGGGAAAGACAACGCTCGACCTTTCTTTCGCAACGTGCGAGCAGCCGATGGCACAATTGTCTCACGACCAATTTCTCCCCCTGGCGGTGATCACCCACACCACACCGGCATTTGGGTCGCTGTCGACAAGGTCAATGACATCAAGTTTTGGGCTCAAGAGGGTCGCATCAAAAACCGTGCGGTCGAAGTCGTAGAGACTGGTTCAAACCCGGCTGTCTTGAAAGTCAAAAATGACTGGCTCAATCCGAACGGTGAGGTTGTACTCAAAGAACGCACTACAATCTGCATCTTCGAGAATCGATTGTTGATTTACGACATTCGCTTCACCACTGGTGAAGAACCCGTCACGTTCGGTGATACCGAGGAAGGTTTTTTTGCCTTTAGGATGGCCGACTCCATACGAGAGGAAGCTACGGGGGAAATCGTTAACGCCGATGGACTGAAAACGGCCAAAGGCTGTTGGGGCAGACAAAGCAATTGGGTGGACTACTCAGGCCAGGTCGAGGGGAGGAAATACGGAGTTGCCATTTTTGATCATCCGCTCAATTTCCGCCCCGGTCGGTATCATGTTCGCGATTATGGCCTGTTTGCAATCAATCCGTTTGGGGAGCACGACTATACAGAGGGGAAACTACCTGCCCAGCCGGTAACTCTTCCCGCAGAGAGTTCACTTGAGCTGCAATATGGCATGTATTTTCATCCGGGCGATGTTGATGCCGGCAATGTCGCACGGGTGTATCAAGATTTTCTCCGCAAAACCGAGTCTCCAACCAAAGGCCAGCAAGAGATTCAATATCGCAGCTCTGCTGACGGGACCGTCCAACCTGCAATGTTCTACGCCCCGAAGAGAGATCAGAAGGTCCCCCTCTTGGTCGCTCTACATACCTGGTCGGGCGACTATAAGCAAGACGATCACGAAGAGTGTCTTCAGTGGTGCATAGAAAAGGGCTGGGTCTATATCCATCCGAACTTTCGAGGCCCCAACCGCAACCCAGCAGCGACAGGTTCTGAGTTAGTCATCCAAGACATCGAGGATACGGTGACTTTCGCCTCGCAACATGCCAATGTTGACCCATCGCGTGTCTATTTGGTGGGAACCTCCGGCGGTGGTTACGCTGCGCTCCTGATGGCAGGGCGACGACCAGAATTGTGGGCGGGCGTCTCTGCCTGGGTGCCAATTGTCGACCTTGAGAGTTGGTACTACGAGAACAAGGCCGATGGCGACAAGCATTGGCGCGAGATAGCCAACTCCTGCGGTGGCCCCCCCGATGCCAGCAAGAAAGTCAAAGAGCAATATGCCAAGAGGTCACCGATCACTTGGCTGAAGAATGCACGTGCCGTGAATGTCGATATCAACGCCGGTATCCGAGATGGCCACGTAGGTAGTGTTCCCGTGAGCCACTCGCTACGTGCCTTCAACAAGATTGCCAACGAGCCAGATCGACTTAGCGAGGAGGAAATAGCCTATTTCGTTCAAGAGGCCCAGGTTCCCGACCATCTAATGTATGAGATAACTGATCCTAGCTACGGCGATAAGCAGCCATTGTTTCGCCGTCAAGCACAGAATGTAAGAATCACGTTGTTTGATGGTGGTCACGAACTAATCCCCCAAGCGGCAATGAATTGGCTGGAGCACCAGCGACAAGTGGAAAGCCTCCAACAAGAGATTGCGAACTAATCCATCTCATCGATTACAGCGCTCTCTACCGAAGGTTCCGGAGCTACAAGGTCTTGATGAGGGAGCACGTCGGGCACTACTCGGACTCCCGTTGTGAACTTTATGGGGAGCCCCGACGCGCTTACTGACAGAGCAAGCATGGACCAGCAGGATCGCCATTGCTCATCGATGGATTACCTGTTTTGTTCAGTTCTCACAGGCTAACTTGCGTACAGCCTCGTGGGACAATTCGAATTCATTCCACAACCGTTCTAGAACAGCGGTGGCGGGTAGTCCGGGTGACTTGAGTAATTGGTGCCGGATATGCACTGCAAACTCCGCTTGATCTTCAAATACCTTTTCGCTCGGTCCCGGAAAGACAATATAGTCCATGGCTGCACCTTGAATTCCCTGCGCGAGCCCCGCTGCATACTTGGATTCGATCATGATTATCGATCTCCAACCTGCAGGAGACGCATGCGATAACAGCATCGGCCGGTGCCACTTGGCGACGATCTTTCCCCCGCCGCGTGGGCAATGAGGAATCGCTCCGCTCGAGGCATAGTATGCGTCGGGATGCACAACGTATCCATTTAGATGGTCAACCCCGTAGTCAGCAAAGCGAGTCAGGCGATTTTTTGCTTCCCAAAACCAACAAGAATTCGGTGAGTTGAAATTGGTATAACACGCAAAGAACTGACCATACTCTTCGACATTGTCGCCCGAAATATTGCGGATCGAAGTGACCAGATCCCAGTGCGGAGTTGTCTCATCTACCACCTCGGGGAGCAGAAACTTTTGCATACAATCAAAGCCATCGATTTCGAAGTGAATGCTTAGCCGTCTTGCATTCGAGGAGAAATCAACCGGTGTCCAATATCTGGGACGACAACTGTCACCCCAAGGATGCCCCTTCCACCATTGCCATTCACGGTAGTCCCAGGCCCTGGAGTCATCATCGCCGCCGCGCATCCATGATTCGGACGGAGCGTCCACTGTATGCAGTTCACTCATTCCGCGTGGATCAAACTTCATCTCCATAACGCTTTGACCATCGCAATTCACAAGAGTTCTTTTGACAATAGGCTCAATAACCACCGGTGGATGCTCATCCTCGCATGCCAATACAGGCGAATGAAAAGAGGCCCAAAAAAGCAGGAGGAAGATTGAATAGAATCGATACATGTTTATTGACTTCCTCATAGGACGAGCTCTATCGTGGGCTGGCTATTGCCATGAAATAGGCCTTTATTATCACGCCGTGCTTTAGAAATGACCAGCTTGAATGGTAAAATATAGACATTCTCTCTTTGTGAATCCGGAAACTCAGGCTACTGACATTGAGAAGCATTTGTTTTCAGCTTGCGCATGGTAGAATCCTACTGTCTCTTCTAACTTATTCATGGAGCTAGTTTCTGCTTCCAAAATCATCGGACCAACCTATATGACCTGGAACCATAAGCCTTGGACGGGCGTCTTTGCCGCCACGCTCTGTGCCTTCCGCGAAGATCAATCAATCGACGAAGCGGGACTCGCCAAATACATCTACGAACTGGCACAAGTAGACGGAATTCAAGGCCTTGTGTGTAACGGTCATACCGGTGAAGTCATGTCGCTGCTTCCGAGAGAACGCGCGCAAGTCACGTCCATCCTAGCGAAGGCGGTTGGAAGATCGGAAAGGGACGTAAAAGTCGCCTCGGGAGTAATGGCGGAGGGCACGCTGGAAGCCATCGAGCATGCTATCGCAGCCAAGGAAGCAGGAGCCGACGCGATTCTTCTCATGCCGCCGCATCACTGGCTCCGTTTTGGACGCAAGAGCGCGACAGCGATCGATTTCTGTACAGACGTTGCCGATGCGGCAGGGATCGACATTATCCTTCACCAATACCCAGCTTGGACAAAAGCCGGTTACTCACTAGATGAAATGCTGAGCATCGCTAAGCATCCGCGAGTCGTGATGATCAAAATGGGCACCCGCGATATGTCTCGTTGGCTTTATGATTTCGAGAGTTTGAAAGAATCTTCGCCCGAAACATCTGTTGTCACATGCCATGACGAGTTTCTCTTGCCAACCCTTTTTGAGGCAGCGGATGGGGCTTTGATTGGATTCGCTGGATTTGCGCCCCATCTGATGGTCGAGCTCGTCCACGCCGCCCTCGACGGAGATTTTCAGCGCGCCAAAAAGGCTCAACGCACAGTCGCCCCTCTAGCCCATTTGATTTACGATTTTGGTGAGCCGGGTTGCGGAGCCCATCAACGGATGAAAGTGGCACGTTGGCTTCTGGGGAAGTTTCCTAGCCCCCATTTTCGCCGGCCCGTTAATCCGCTGCCATCAGCCGAGGTAGAAAAAATCCGTTGCGAGTTGGCCAAAATAGATCCCACCCTCTGAACCTGCCCACCAAAAAACAGAGCACAGTCCTCTTGCCAATCTACGGATACTATGGAATGCATTGACGTTTTCTGCCATTTCTTGCCTCGCAAATACATTGCTGCAGCCCAGGAAGCGGCCGACAAACCACTCACAATGTTTGAGCGTGCTCAGCAGATACCGGCCATGGTTGATTTGCCTGCACGGCTGGAGATACTCGAAGAGTTTCCGGGATACCGTCAGATTATCAGTCTCTCGTCACCACCTACAGAAATGTTGTCATCGCAAAATGCGGTAGAACTAACGCAACTTGCGAATGACGAATTGGCTGGCGTGGTTCATGCTGGCGGGGATCGCATCTGCGGATTTGTCGCTGCCCTTCCGCTGAATGATATCGCAGCCAGCATCCAAGAGACACGACGCGCTATCGACGAGCTTGGAGCAGTCGGAGTTCAATTATTCACAAGCGTGTTAGGTCGTCCGTTGGACCATCCTGATTTTTTGCCTCTGTTTGACCTCATGGCAGAATTCGATCTTCCCCTCTTGTTGCATCCTACCCGGCCGATGAATGTACCAGATTATCCTGACGAAAAGTTTTCGAAATATGACTTGTGGTGGGCAATAGGCTGGCCCTATGAAACCACTCTCGCATTGATCAGGCTCGCGTTTTCTGGAATCCTTGAGCGCCTTCCAGGTTTGAAAGTCATTGCCCACCACGTGGGGGGATATCTTCCCATGCTGGCAGGACGACTGGGTCCCGGCATGGAACTGCTGGGGACCCGGAATCCCCCAGGAATGGAGCAATATGTCACAACGCCTCTTCAAGAGCCTATCCTTCGCGCTTGCCAGCGATTTTATGCAGATACCGCATCGTTTGGTTCCCAAGCGGCGCTCGAATGTGGAAGGGCTTTTTTCGGCGGGGAGCGACTCTTGTTCGCCACCGATATGCCTTTCGACCCGGGGGGGGGACCAGACTACATCCGCTCGACACTTGCGGCTATCGATTCCATGGCGCTTTCAGAGACCGAACGACGGGCAATACTCGTGGAAAATGCCAAATGCCTATTCCAATTGAATGACCAGTGAGACTTGAACGATGCCATTAGGTACCGTCTATCCTAGCGAAAGTCACATTAGCTACGATCCTCGAACGGGGGTCGCGATCCGGCAGGTCACCAGCTTTGCGGCGAATCACCACCACCCGTTTTACTACATTCCTGCCTACGACGACTCAGGAAAGCGTCTGTTTTTTGTCTCACATCGGACGGGAGAACCGCAGATTTTTTTTGAGGATGAACCGGGAGGGAACCTAGTCCAGATCTCCCACCGTCCTGACTTAAATGAGTGGTCCTGCCATCCCTCGTGGGACGGCCGATACGCCTACTACACCGCCGGCAATGCCGCCTGGCGGGTCGACATCGAGGCCATGCGTGAAGAGCAGGTCGCGACGTTTGGTGGGATGCCGATTCGTCAGCCCGGTATGGTGGGTGCCTCGATGGGGACTACCAGCCTCAGTACGGACAACCGCTGGTGGTGCGTGTACGTCAAAGCGAAGTACCAGTTTCAGATGCATATCATCGACGTCCCAACGGGGCAGGACACGGTGATCCTTGAGTGCGACACGATCGCGCACCCCCAATTCCACCCCGACGATGCGTCGCTGCTGCGCTATGCTGGACCACACGACCAGCGGATCTGGACCATACACCGTGATGGTAGCAATAACCGGTTAGTCTATCACCGTGACGCTGAGAAAAAGGAATGGATTGTCCACGAAACCTGGCTCCCCGGCACGCGCGAAATCATCTCAAGCAACTGGCCCCACGGTGTAATGGCTGTCAATATCGACAGTGGTGCAGTTCGCTGGATTGTCCGCACGAACGCCTGGCATCCGATGGTAAACCGAGCTGGGACCCAGTTGGTGGCCGACACCACGAATCCAGACGTCGGCTTGATCCTCTGCGATCCCCATCAAGAATGTGGGCCAGTTGAGAGTCTGTGTGACTCAAATGCCAGCAGTCTGGGCTCCCACTGGCAAAGCGATCACTGCCCCTATGACGACGGCAGCGTTGAAGTTTATGCCCCTCAGCATACGCATCCCCATCCTAATTTCTCGCCCGATGGTCGGCGGGTGGTGTTTACGTCCGACCAATCGGGTTGGGCGCAAGTTTATGAGGTGGTGATACCGATAAAGTAGGGTGGGCACGGCCCGCCAGAAGGCCTGGAGAAGAATTGAATTTGTTGGGCGGTGCCCACCCTACTATTTACTCGCTACCTTCGCCGACGCCTCTGATTAACACACGACATTGCTGCCACTAAACCTAGCAACAGAGCACTGGGCTCCGGTACCGCAGCGAAAGTCGCAGTCAAGGGGCTTGTGCCGTACTGGTTTTGCCAGATGGCCAGATCAGCGCCGTTGACCATACTGTCGCCATTAGCATCGCCTTGGGCCATCGTAGTACCAGTGTTAAAGTTACGTTGCCAAATCAAGAAATCTCGTCCATCGACGTCACCATCCCCATCAAAATCTGCATTCTCGACCGGAGCTGCCAAGGGAGCAATCACTCCGATCTGGTAAGAGAGAAAATCCATATCAAAAGATCCCCAACCAGCATTGTCACTAACTCCGAATTCCAAGAAAGGACTATCTTCATCGGCGTAGACTGAATTATTATTCGCCGCCAGGGTCACTTGAAATGTACTTGGCGTCAAGGAGCCGTTCATGTAGACCTTCACTTCAATATTACCGGGTAGGGCACCATTGTTCTCCATGGTTATCCAGAACTCGTTCCACTCGTTGAGCTCATTGTCAGCGATCTCCAAAATATTGAGTGTGCCGCCATTCTCAGAATCGATCGCGTTGCTAGGAGCGTTACCATTGAGATTGTTCATAATCAGACCACCACTGCCGGTGCCGGTACAAAGAGATCCCGTAGCAGCATCACAAAAAGTGCTCACGTCAGTACTTGTCACTAATGAAAAACCGACCTGCGTGTCTTCATTGGTCGGGCTGTTCTGAGAGAAATTGAGAATGCCGCGACCGTTTGACATTATCGCTCCACGCCCATTGGGAGAGTCTTGGAACCAGGGGATAACATCGGGATCGGTATCGGGATCGTCTCCATCCGTCTCGAGATAGAGATCATCCAAAGGACCACTAACGGGAATCCGAGTACGAAATGAAACCGTTAAGCCCGTGTTGGTGAGTACCAACTCGTCCATCGGTCCTTCCTGAGTCATGTCATGACCGAAGTAGACTCGACGGTTTGTATTTATCGGATCGTTGGGAGGGGAGGGTTCCGTGGGATAGGTGAGATTGGGATCCGACAGACCTTGAATCCAGCCATGTGGTTCAGGATTACCAGCATCTTGAATGCGAATGTAATCGGTACTGCCTTCGGTAAATACCCCAGCCCCGCCAGGTGATGTCCCTTGTTTACCTGTCAGTGAAACGGCCGGATTGGCTGACACAGTAGGGTCCGAAAGCGTATCGCCAGGTGCGGTACCATCCCATTTGTCCCCTTGACTGTGGTACCAGGTTCCATCAAGAGCATCCACATCTTCGCCGACTGGATTTATAGAGAAATCTTTTCCACCAAAGCCAGCAGGGCCAAAATCGCCAATGAAATTGTCATCACCTGTTCCAGCTGCTCCATCCGTTACACCAGGATTGAATGTTCCATCGTAGGTGTAACGCCACCCTCCAGCAGGATCGAGGTAATTGACTCCCGCCATCACACTATGCAGAGAACAGGAACAAATGAGAGTAGAAATTACGATAGAATATATTGATTGTTGCCGATTCATTTCAAATGTCGCCTCTGAGGTAATTAGTATTGCTCTATCAATTCACATTTCTTCGGTAAAACAACGCCGTGAAATCTTCGATACGTATTAGCGTCGAATTCGTGGACGAGTCACTTCAATACGAAATTCATGTGGTGATGTGTCAGGAGAAACCGTGAAATGCAAACCCGAACTCTTAGAATTCTTAAACTTACTATCGATGGGATTTCTAACTTCACGGCGTTCGCGTGCTGATAATCCATCTGTATCATCAGGTATTGTGGGAACGACCATCACAACATATTCTCCCGCAGGGGCACCATCATCTTTATCAAAGGTAGTGAGACTATACTTGCCATCTTCTCCAAAATACCCAGTGGCCGTTAGCGGCGAATCTGAATCAAGCTGTTGAAAGACGACCTTGCCTCCGTTCCTCAGTGTTGAACCATCTTCGAGGACGACCTCTCCGCTCACCGGATAGGTCGCCAACGTTGACTTGCCACAACCCAAGAGCAGGAAAATTAAGCCTAAACAGACGGTTGTCGAATAGTGGCACTTTGACAAGCTAAGCGTTCTCCAAATATCAAACAGTGCAAACCGATAGATTAGACTCTTATGAGAGCAATAAACCAATCGAACTTTCAATATTGCGTCACAGGAAATGGAATTCCTTTGCCATCCAAGTCTACGGTCTTCCCATCAGCCTTATTGCAAATCTGACCCAGCATATAGCCATCGATATCAATATTGAGCGAGTGAACAGCCCCGTCACCAAAAACGAACTGACAGATTCCAGGATGCCAACTACCAAAATTCTTGTTCCAGTCTGTCAATTCCTGTCCTCCTGATGAACCCTTTTCAGGAGTTGCGATTGGTCGCGTAAACCCACCTTTACGCCCAACGGTACTCCAAGAGTCAGGGTTGTAGATTGAGTTATCCTTTGCCGAGATGTGCCCAAACCAAGTGCCATTAGGACCATCCGTCGGGACATGCTTCTCACCTACAAAGGCGGTATTTGAAAGGCCATCCTCGATTTGTGAAAAGGTAACTTTATATTGCAGTGGGAGTGCACTCAAATCATCAATCCCTGGCGTGACATCACCATTGCCGTCATCGTCATCGCCATGCCCTGAAAATCGGAAGGGTCCTGTCGGTTCTTTGGGAGGTTGGTTACCAGAGATGTATGTGTATGTATTGTCATTAAATGAAGCGTTTGGGGAATCATCGCCTGTGTTACATGCGAAATCTGCCAATGCACCGGGGAAATTCGCACCACTGGCACTACCTGCGTCATTGTCGCCAACGACACTCAGTTGAGGAGGAGCACGCCGGGAAGGACAAAAATAAACGGGTACCTGAGCAGTTCTTGCTGCTTCTGTCTGTCCATAGTACGTCTCATGGCGATTCCATGTCGTGGCGATGTTGCCTGCTTCCAAAAAGGGCCAGAGTTCTGCGGCCCAGGTGATGTAGTCGAACTTCCGTCGCGAATTGGGAATCCGCTTGTAGGTATCATGGTGATTTTGGATCGCCAACCCGATATTCTTCAAATGATTGGTGCATTGGGTTCGCCGGGCCGCTTCACGGGCTGCTTGGATCGCCGGCAATAAGAGAGCTACCAAGACGCCAATGATGGCGATTACCACCAACAGTTCGACCAACGTAAACGCGCGCTTTGTGTGTCTGGCCACGGCAAAACCTCCCAACATGTTTTTAAAAGAAAAGTCTTAACAGCGGGTTAAGCGAAGCTTGAGGTCTGCTTTCCCCGGACCCGCTATTCTTACTTCTTAGGAAAAGTGGGCTTCCAAGCCCTATCTATAAGCTAACCATTTGGCCTTTGTCAGTCAAGTTTTCCCAGGGCATCTCAGACCGATTGCTGAAGATGAGAGGAGCGATTGCCGGAACTCCGAAGCCTTTACATTGGGTTTGCTTTTTCGGAATAGCAACCTTTGCTGATCGCGCAAATAAGAACGCCTCGACCAAATGAGTCGGTCGAGGCGTCTGTTTGCTAAAAAGGAAAAATGGTGAACTACCTACGGCGCAGGAGACCGAAACCAAGTGCCAAGCCAAGCAAGGCAATGCTCGATGGCTCAGGTACAGCATCGACCATAATGCCACCGATGGAAGCATTGACACCAGCAACACCCGAATTGAGTTGCAACTTAAGAATATCCCCAACGGCAACGCCTTCGTAATAGTATGAATATACGTCCGCTATACCGTTGAACGTGAGGTTTCGCAAATTGACATCCAATCCACTAACATCTTCACGAGCACGTATCCGATTCATTGAGCTGTATTGGCCGTTGGTATTGTCAGCGACCACATGCAACCAAAAAGCCGGAGGAGGATTGCCCACTACACCAATGTTCTTAATTGCATTATTGGAGTTATTAGCAGCCTGGGGATCAACCAATGCACCAGAGAGTCCGTTGGTACCGTCGGGTAGCGTGAGAAAATTCCAGGGGGTATTGCCCCCTTCAGAAAATGCTTCAGCCCCAAGATCGTCTCCGAAAGAGTAATCAGGACTGTTCGGATCGAAGTCGACTGAAAGCCAAGATGGCAACGTATTGGCAGCATCTTGACCGACTGGACTGTTCGTATTCGGAGTTGTCGCTCCGAAATTAAAGAACAGGTAGCCATCTTGGCCAATGTTCAAACCTGCGGCACTGTAATCGGTTGCATCGATATGCGTGGCCACAGCAGGATCGATCTGCTGGAAATAAGAAATGCTTGTTGTTGCCTGGGCAATAGGGGCAACAAGCAATACTGCAGCACTGAGTACAAACCAAAATTTCTTCGTCATTAGTCATTCCTCCAAAGTTTGAAAAGGGTTAGTCACAAAACAATAACTTGCTTCACACCCGAGTGGGATTGGAAACAACAAACGGTTCTCTCGTATAAACCTCACAAGAAAAGAACAGTGGTGATAGAGAATAAACGAAGAGTCTCATATGTCGTAGCCTTGGCAACTCGAGTCACGTAGCTCCGCTAATCTCTATGTTGTAGCGATTCGTGTAGGATTGCAAGAAAAAAAACTGGAAATCGTATTCTAGCTTGGATAATCCCGCACGAACGGAATTGGCATTTTAGGAAACGGCAGTCCGCCCTTGGCATTCTCAGACGTTCTGGGGAAAGTTGATCATAGACTGCTGATACGGTTGGAGTTTTGCATTAGACTGTAGACTTCATTACTACGCTTCTCAATCGTCTAACACCATGTGAAAACGATCATGACTCGAAATTCCGATTCGCTTCGTACCATCAATTCACGTAGTAGCTCAAACCTACAGCCCGTGGGAGTAATAGGTCTTGGCCTGCTGGGCACTGCCCTGTGTGAACGACTGCTAGCTGCGGGTTACCCCGTGTTTGTCTACAACCGCACCCAGGAAAAAGCGATCCCACTAATCGAATTGGGGGCCGAATGGTCTGATAACCCCTTCACCGAGTGTTCTCGAGTGGTCATCAGCCTTTATACCTCTGATATTGTCGATGCCGTTCTCGAGCAAATGGACTCAGGGCTCCGTGCCGGTCAGATACTGATTGACACAACCACCGGTGACCCCAGCCAGACTTCTGCTCTCGGCCACCGGCTGGCGAAACGCGACATTCATTACCTTGAATCACCTATTGCTGCCTCAAGCGAGCAAACCCGCCAGGGAGAGGCCCTGGCTATCGTCGCAGGTCCTGAGCAATCGTACCACGACTGCTGCGACCTCTATGACTGCTTGGCCGCCAAGTCTCACTACGTGGGCTCGTGGGGTAGTGCCGCCAAAATGAAATTGGTAAACAACCTCGTGCTGGGCCTCAATCGAGTGGCTCTGGCCGAGGGCTTACTTTTTGCGGAAGCCATCGGGGTGCCGAAGCAAAATGCATTGGATGTACTAAAGGACGGCAATGCCTATTCCATCGTAATGGACGTGAAAGGTCAAAAGATGGTCGATAGTGATTTCTCAACTCAGGCCAAGCTTTCACAGCATACCAAAGACGTGCGACTAATGCTCTCTGAATCTGAACGAGCTGGGATTATACTACCTATGTCGAATTTGCATCTGCAACTATTGGAACAGGCCGAATCGCTCGGCCTGGGAGATCGGGACAACTCGATCATCATCCGCGCTATTGAAGAAGCGGTTCGTCAAGTGGAATTGACAAGTTAGCTGATACTCCCCAAGAATTTTCGCTCAGGCAGATGTAGCCACCGTTTCCAGAGGGTAGATTCCTTGATATCGAATTCCTGCCTACTTCTCCGGCTAATCTCAAAGGAGCAATCATGCCAAATTCAACTCGCAGGTCATTTCTTAAAAAAGTGGGAATCGGTGCTGCCGTAGCAGGGTTGGCTCCTCGGTTGGATGCAGCTGGTGCCAACGATCGAGTCCGTTGGGGACTTATTGGTTGCGGGCAGCGAGGCCGTTGGTTCTTTGAGGGTGCCGACTATGTGTGCGATCCCGACCAGCGCCGACTCGCGATAGCCGCCGAAGCATCAGGTGTCGATTCGAAACATGCGGTCACCGACCTACGCCGCATCCTTGACGATCCGACTATCGACGCCGTCGTCATCGCCGCACCCGACCATTGGCATGCTCCCGCAGCGATTTTGGCTTGTGAAGCGGGCAAACATGTCTACGTCGAAAAACCGTGTAGCCACAACTTCCGCGAAGCCCAATTGCTCCTCAAGGCGGCTCGGGATAACAATGTAGTTGTGCAACACGGCACCCAGCAGCGGAGTACGCCATTTACGATCGAAGCAATCCAAAGACTCCATGAGGGAGTGATCGGCGACGTGCTGGTAGCCAAGGCGTGGAATATTCAGCATCGCGACAACATCGGTTTTGCCGAACCGACTTCTGCCCCACCGGAAGTTGACTACGATCTCTGGGTAGGCCCCGCCGAGATGGTTCCTTTTCAAACAAACCGCTTCCATAGCGATTGGCACTGGTGGTATAACTTCGGCACGGGCGACATCGGCAACGATGGTGCCCACGAGATTGACTACGCCCGCTGGGGATTGGGAATCGACGCATTGCCATCCAAGGTAGTTGCCCTGGGAGGCAAGTATTTTTACGACGACGCGCAACAGTTCCCCGACACAGCTACTTGTGTATTCGAATATGCTGGAAAGGATGGGGCGACACCTCGTCAACTTGTGTTCGAAATGCTGCTTTGGTCGAAGAACTACCCTCTCAATTGCGATAGTGGAGTGGAGTATTTTGGCTCCTCCGGGAAAATGTTTTTGAGCAAGCGAGGCAAGATGTTCATTTATGACGATCAAAATCGAGTCATTGAAGAGAAGCGAGCTGAAAAAGGCGACCCAAGGGTACATTTTAATGACTTTGTTGATGCAATTCAAAATGACCGCCGCCCAAACGCTGATATCCTAGAGGGCTTTCGTAGCGTGGCTCTGATACACTTGGCAAATATTGCCGTGCGAACAGGCCGCTCTTTGGAAGTCGATTCTACATCCGAACAAATTACAAATGACGATTCAGCCAATTCACTGTTGTCACGCCCGTATCGTGACGGTGGCCATTGGGCTAAACCAAAAGGAGCTTGATAAACTATGACTGTGAGAAGCCTGTTGTCAATTTGCTTTTCTGTGTTCCTGTCTATTGCAGGCAATTGTTCGATCACTCAGGCCAGTGAGGGGAACGTCGAATTTGACACGAGCAAAGATGGTGTGATTGTTGTTAAGATTGACGGTGAACCAGTCGCGGATTATGTCTACGAAGACGAGGATATTTCGCGGCCCTATTTTGCCCACCTGCGGACCACCGAATCACCACAGATCTCGCGAAACTATCCCCCCGTCGCAGGTAAGGATCGCGCAGATCATCCGACTTTTCACCCAGGGCTGTGGATGTCGTTTGGCGACATTAGCGGCAACGACTACTGGCGAAATGCTGCCCCGGTAAAACACGTCGCTTTAAAGACGGATCCAGAAAAGAATTCATTCACTGTAAAAAATCGCTACATGAACCAGGAAGACCCCAGCGAGGCTGTATGCGATGAGAAGACCAGCTACACCGTGATCCCGCGACCCGGTGGTTACCTTCTACTTTGGGATAGCACGTTCTCCTCAGATAAGGAATTTTACTTCGGCGATCAAGAAGAAATGGGCATCGGTTTCCGCGTGGCTACGCCGATCCGCGTCGAAAAAGACGCTGTGGGAGAGATGCCAGCTGGCAATGGGAAGATGGTCGACTCGGAGGGTCGCGTCAACGGTGACGAAATCTGGGGCAACACTGCCGATTGGTGCGACTACAGCGGCACACTGGATGGCCAGCAAGTGGGAATGACCCTGTTTTGTCATCCCGATAACTTCCGGCCCAGTTGGTTTCATGCTCGCGATTATGGGCTTCTCGAAGCGAACCCCTTTGGGCGCGAGGCCTTTGGTAAGGGAGATAAGAGCCAAGTTGAGGTCAAACCAGGGGAGCAGTTCCGTCTCCGCTATGGTGTATTCGTCCACGCCTCGCCTGATGGAGAGTCTCCTAACTTGGCCGAAGAATACGACAACTATGTCGAGGTAGCGGATTAGCTCAGCCGGTCATTTAGCTAATGAGCAAGCCATTCTTTATATCGAACTCTTTTCTCAAGGTATTTCATGATCGGGTTGCATCCTATCGATATTGCAGTAGTGATTCTCTACCTCGTGGGCATCACTGCCCTCGGCGTCTGGACTGCCCGCAAAGTTAAAACTTCAAGCGATTTTTTCATGCCCCGCCGCTTTGGTAAGGCGATGATGATCACAAACGCATTTGGGACCGGCACTGCTTCTGACCAGGCGGTAGTTGTGGCATCCGCGACCTTTCGCCGCGGATTGTCCGGCATTTGGTGGCAGTGGATTTGGCTCCCAGCCACGCCGTTTTATTGGATCATTGCTCCCATCATGCGGCGGCTGCGTGCGGTTACGACTGCCGACGTTTATACACTCCGCTATGACCGGAGCGTCGCGATGCTGTTTGCCCTGGTGGGCATTTTGGGTTTGGCAGTCAAGATTGGCCTGATGCTCGTAGGGGCAGGCGCCTTGGTTTACTCTACCACAGCAGGGGCGATCTCGGCCAATTGGGCGATTGGGATGATCACGGTGATGTTCGTCCTTTATGGCACTGCGGGAGGTTTAGGAGCGGCGATCGTTACCGATTTTTTTCAAGGTATTCTGACGATCATCTTTTCCGTGTTGCTGCTCCCCTTCGTTTTGCAGAATGTCGGAGGGCTCGAAGGCGTCCGCGAAACAATTAAGAATCCGGAAATGCTGAGTCTCTCGGTACCCGGCGAGATTGGTGTCTTCTTTGTTGTGATGTACTCCATTCAGGCTCTCGTTGGTATCGTCGCACAACCTTTTATCATGGGAGTCTGTGCCTCGGGACGCACCGAGATGGATGGTCGCGTAGGATTCATGGTTGGCAATATTGTCAAACGTTTTTGCACAATGGCTTGGAGTGTGACAGCCCTGGCAGCCGTCGCCTGGTACATTCAGCGCGGAGTCGATCTTTCGACTATCAAAGGAGACCATGTCTATGGCGACGTCGCCCGTGCATTCCTGCCCTCAGTAATGCCTGGCTTGCTGGGCCTCTTTATCGCTTCTCTGTTGGCATCGGTAATGAGTTCGTGCGATGCTTTCATGATCTCTTCAGCAGGATTGCTAACAGAGAATATCTATAAGCCACTCAAGCCGAACCGACCCGAGAGTGAATATCTCTTTGTTGGACGGATCACTTCTTTGCTGGTAGTGGTCGGAGCATTGCTCTTCGTGTGGTACATCCGTGAGTCGGCCAGTAGTCAAGGGAAGTCTCCCGTCATTGAGTCGCTCAACATCTGGTTTAAGATTGCCCCCATGATGGGAATCACTTTCTGGATGGGTCTACTCTGGCGGCGGGCGACGGTAGCTGGCGCCTGGGCGGCTACTCTCACTGGCTTTGGGGTGTGGTGGGCAACAACGCAAGATTGGTTTGTGAGGTTTGCTGCTTCGGCGCCGCTGGCCGACAAACTCAATTTCGTCTGGCAAGTCGGCGACGGTCCGCCAGAAATCTATGAACCATGGGTGGTGTTGTTCTATACGGTTGCTGCCATCGTGGTGGGTGTGGTCGTCAGTCTTGTGACTCCACAAGTACCCCAGGAAAAGCTCGATCTCTTTTACAATCTCACGCGCACTCCAGTGACAGAAGGCGAGATAATCGACAAGCCCTGCACTTTGCCCAAAGGTATTAGCCCCGCAGAACGCAGTATGATCTGCACGGCATTCGGGTTGGAAATCCCCGTCCCCTCGGGAACTTCGATCGCTGGCTTTCTTGCAGGCTGGGTCGCTGTTGCCGCATTGATCGGGGGATTCGTCTGGTTGATCACCTAGCGCTGACAACTGTCGTTCGCCGAGCTAACTCCGTAGTAAAGGCTTTCATCCAGCCAGAGCATTCTCGCTTGTATCGACAGCAGTACAAATTGCCATCTACGACGAGCGGCTCCGCGACATAAGTCGCACCAGAGAACTCGGCATCCAAACGACAGCGGGGGATCGTGGTCACTTGCCGACCGCGAATGACGTCCGCAGCCGCTAAAATCTCAATGCCATGACAGATCGAGGCCACCGGCTTGGCATGCTTGAAAAAGTGCCGCGTGATTCGCAGTAGGTCTTCATCGTAACGCAAGAATTCTGGAGCACGGCCTCCAGGCAGCACCAGCGCGAGATAGTCCTTCGGATCAACGTCACGGAATGCGATATCTGAATCCAGCTTGTAGCCGGGCGTTTCGATCGTGACGTCCCAACCCGAGTCGTGGTGATGTTGCACGAGATGGTAAGTGCGCACTTCGGGAGCAGCTTTAACGACCAGATAGTCTTCGCCAAGTCGGTACAACGGAACCATCGTGTCAATTACTTCGGCGCCATCCCCGATGACTAAGAGAACTTTGTCCATCTCGTTACTCCACAGTTTGATCTTACTCTACGAATAAAAGAGATAAAGATATGGTTGAATTCCCGATAATAAGCCATTGTGGCTTATTGTTTTTATACTCTCAAACAAAATCTTATGGAATGTAATTCACAGTACAATGGCGGTTCACAAAATCGGCAATCTTTATAAGCGCATTCAGAAATCCTTTTCCACCATTAAATGGGCACTACCTCGAACTTGCAAACACTTCATTATAGGTGCAGACTGTTGACTTAGTTTTCACTAGAGCAGCCATACGCCGTTGAAGAAATTCACATCGATGTTCACAAAAGCTGTTTTTCACTCGTCGCAATTGTTCGCACTATTGCTTGCACTAAGTACATTGGTAGCCAAAACTGAGGGAGAGCAAAGGACCGAGAATGAATCGCAATTAATGGAGTTTTCTGTGACTCCTGCCGCTTCTGGTCGACAATTGGTGCGAGCATCGATCCCTTTTCGCTCAGGGATATTGTCACAGACTGAGCAGGTTTTCGCTGAGGACGGTTCCGAGCAGACCCCTGTGGCAGTCAGGCCCCTTGGATTCCACATTGATTCCACGGGTGAGAAGACCGTTCGGCAAGCTATGGTCACCTTTCCCTATAACTTTCTCCAGCCCTCGCCAACAGTATTTCGACTCCATAAGAGTAAGGACTCGCGAATCTCACTTCCTAAGCAAGAAGTTGAGTTGACCTTCCATGGCGAAGGTTGGTGGGAGATTGCCTACTCGACAGGGAGCTCCTTTCGGGCTGTGCCAATTTGGCCTGATTCCGAACCCAGTTCGGGCTGGATAAGTGAAACTGTTGAACAATCCCCTTATTTCATTTGGCAGCGATGGAAGCAAGAGATAGGCAAGTGGCATCGGATTGTTGAATTTAGAACGGACCATTTGGGGCAAGTGATCGCCGTTGCTCATCTGCAGCGTTTGGACGCGAGTAGCAACTGGGCGCCACGCTTCGGATGGGAAATCACCCCCTTGGAAAAACCCAGCGAAAAATCTGAAATCTCACCATTTGTCACGCGCAGCGACCGAGAATGGCAGTTGAGCCACTCGTTTGCTGCAGGCGGCAAGTTTGAGGACATGATCGACCCGGGGCGAATTCGCATCGCACATCCAGCAGCTCCCTACAAACAGAGCGGTGGCGTCTTCACTCGTCAACTGGACTCTGGTTCCACAGCGTACCGCTATTTGCGTTCCACTCCCAGTGAACGTGTGCCGATGCAGGAGTATTCCTGGAGGCGAGCAGAAATGGTGATTTCTCCAGTCGGAGTTGCTCCAGTAACCGCCACGTTACAGTCGGCTCATAAAGTATCAATCAAGCCGATCGATTGGAATGCAAGTTACGGATCTGGTTTGCCCATTACGGTCGACCAACATTTGTTGCTTTCCAAGGCACTTGAGTTTCATCGTCAGGCTACTGTTCGCATGGCAGCAGTGGGCCATGACTGGGGGAACGTAACCACATTTTCTGATTCCACGTCACACGGTGGCATCTTTGGCATGAATCGTTTGAATCATGCCCCTGGTATTATCTTCGAGGCAATGCGAACAGGAGACCGCCAATTCTTGGAAATTGGCCTGGCTTGGTGCGACAATTTCCATGATCTTTCAATCTGGTGGGGGCCCAAGGATTTCGGTGGCACCCGATACAACAACATCCGGGCAAACAACGATCCAACTCCGGAGGATGATACCACCTTCATGTGGCGGGGGGATAAATCAACGACCTTTTGTACAAAAGGTTATGCTGCATTTCAGATGGCCTACGAACTCACAGGTGATCCTCGCATGTCAGAGGCACTCGAATCCCAAGTTGCTTACGCAGTTGAACATGTTCATTCAAACGATGGGGAATGTCGTAATATTGGCGACGTGGCAGATTTCGTCAAACTCTATGAATTGACCGGTGAGCAGCGATTTCTCGACCATGGATTGCGATTGTTTCGCGAATTGCGACCATTGCTTTCGCCGGACTATCTATTCGACCAAGGTGGTAAGCAGCTTGCAGAAGACCCACCTTTCATTGACGGAGATGATCGTGGTTTCAATATTGGATACGCTAAACCCTATATCATTGGCTATGGGTTGGCTGGCTGTCCGCAACTAGCGAAGTATTTTCCCGACGAACCCGGCCTTCAAGAAATGGCAAGAGCAATGGCCGACTTCTTAATCGAAAGCCAGGACCCCCTGGGAGGATGGAGATACCCACATCCTGCATCATCCAGAACTATGCTGGGACAGGCAATGGAACATGCCAATCAACTTGTCGAAACTTGTAAACTGCTTGGCCCTCAAGAAAAGTATCTTGACGCCATCGAGCGTGTTTTGAGGCAGCGTGTCTGGATACTGGAAGCAACTGGCACGATAGCAAACAATCTCGTGGGCTGGGAAACGGCTACCGGATTCATTGGCCATCCCAAAGAGATATACGATCTTTATCAATTTCCCGGTGATCGCGATTCGAAGCGTGACTATCGAGAAGGCAATCTGCGACTTGGATCTGCACCACCCGAAGCACTAGTCTACTTCCCCAAAGTCCTGAGATATTATCTTGCACATCGCTCTGTTGTTCGATTGCTTGAACAGCCCCGAGAGGAGACCCCCTTGGGTCAATTACTTGCCGCGACTACCAAGTTCAATTTCCCGGCAAATGGTAAGGCAAGCCCTACTGAGACCCAGACAAAGGGAGTTGATAAACTACTACCAGTCTTCTCTCAGGACTTGAAAAGTTCTTTGGAATTCCCCTCCGCATGGGAACACGCCACGAACACTACCTTTGATGAATGGAAAACAAAAGCGAGACGCCAAGTTCGCGAGGCGTTTCTTACCCCCCCGTCAGTTGTTGACTTTAATCCCAAAGTGCTGGATAGTCAGAAACAAGATGGTTACACGTCACAAAAAATCGAATTAAATCTGAGCGGCGAAAGTCGTGTCCTCGCCTATTTGCTGATCCCTGACGGAAAAGGGCCTTTTCCCGCAGTTTTGATGCTGCATGATCATGGTGCCGAATTCCGGATCGGCAAGGAAAAGCTTGTTCACGCTTGGGATATTTCTGCTGAGAAGCAGCGTGTTGCTGAGCAATGGGTTGAAAAATACTATGGCGGGCGATATCTGGGAGATGAACTCGCCAAGCGGGGTTATGTTTGCCTGGCCACTGATGCACTGAATTGGTCTGATCGGGGAGGTGGAGGATTTGAAGGGCAGCAAGCGCTCAGCAGCAACTTGATGCACATGGGCATGTCGCTAGCGGGTTTGATCGCGCATGAGGATTTGCGCGCCGCCGAATTTCTTGCCTCACTACCAGAGGTCGATTCAGACAGAGTTGCTTCCCTCGGGCTCTCGATGGGTTCCTTTCGTGCTTGGCAGGTGGCGGCAATGTCGGATCACATCGCCGCTGGTGCTGCGATTTGCTGGATGGCAACCGTCAAAGGGCTCATGCAGCCAGGCAACAATCAGACGAAGGGCCACTCTGCATACACGATGTTGCATCCTGGATTGCTGAACCTGTTAGACTATCCGGATATCGCTAGCTTGGCCTGTCCCAAACCGATGCTGTTCTACAATGGCCTGCAAGACTCCCTATTTCCTGTACCAAGTGTCGAGAAAGCTTATAGAAAGCTACATTCTGTGTGGAGTTCGCAACGACATGAGGAACTTCTGGAGACTCGGCTATGGGATGTGCCGCATGTTTTCAACCTGGAAATGCAAGACAAAACATTCCAATGGCTTGATCGCCAATTCAAGTTTGTAATTCCAGAAAGGGACTTTGATGCAAAGTCAGCAATACCAGATTAACTTGCTAGCCATGCAACTTGTGTTGTTTGGTTGCTTATGGTCGCCTGGAAAGCTCTGGGGGGAGGCAAGAACAGAAGTTTCAAGCGTCGGTGAATCCGGTCAATTGAATGTTGCGACATGTCAGTTCCCAGTATCGAGTGACATCTCGGAAAACGCGAAGTGGATACGCAAACAGATGCGACAAGCATCTGAGCAAGAGGCCGACATTGCCCACTTTTCGGAAACGGCCTTATCGGGCTATGCCGGTGTCGATCGACCCGATATGAAGGACTACGACTGGAATCTGCACTCCGTCGAATTCGAGTCAATTCTCGCTTTGGCCAAGGAATTAGAGTTGTGGATTGTGTTGGGCAGCGCGCATCGGCTGAGCGAGGGACACAAGCCTCACAACTCTCTCTACGTCATCAATGATCAAGGCAATATTATCGACCGTTACGACAAACGATTTTGCACAAATGGAGATCTTCGCCACTATTCACCAGGCGATCATTTTGTAACCTTCGACATCCACGGCGTGCGTTGCGGATTACTCATATGTTACGACATTCGGTTTCCTGAGCTTTATCGTCAGTACTGCAGCCAAGGCGTGCAACTCATGTTTCACTCTTTCCACAATGCGCGCCAGAAGCCGGGTAAAATACATCCGAAGATCATGCCTCCCACTGCTCAAGCGCGCGCCGCTACTAACGGGATGTTTATTTCGATAAACAATTCTTGTGTAAAACACAGTTGGGCCAGTTTGTTTATCACCCCCGATGGCTTAATTGAACAACGGCTTGAGACGGATAGACCTGGAGTGATGGTGAACTGTGTAGACGTTCAAAAAGTTTACTACGATGCTAGCCGCGAATATCGTATGCAGAGCATTCAAGGCGTATGGAATAGCGGCGAGACGGTCATCGATCCGCGATCGACGGATCGATTAGGCTATTGATCTAAAGTACATTTGGCCCAGATCGTATTGAGGTAACACGCACCTGCACTCTCGCTGGCAAAGTGGTCGCCTGCTTGATTCTCCAATTCGGGCAAGAGTTGTTCCGGGTGTGTAAATGGCAGCCGAAAATCAGAGCGCCTGGCGGGGAGGAATGGCAACTGAAAAGTTCAGCGCGCAGATGTGCCAGCTGTGAAATTTGCGAAGATGGCGGCGACAGCCGCTATCTTTCCCAGATTC